>CAYNBW010000012.1:0-19717 GCA_964396015.1 uncultured Candidatus Saccharibacteria bacterium
TCGGCAATGTCGGTATTACGCTATCGCCCGCATCTGCTCCTTGCATCGTGAGATCCGTGCCATTAGCTGATACTTGCAATCTATAGCCAGTCTCATTCCCCGACCCTACCGTCACGTTAACCGACCCAGTTTTAAGCGCCGCACTTGCCGGATCCATTGTGAGCGAGATTGTCGCCGCACTCACCGAGACACTCTGGCTATCAGTATCTACATTCACCGAGAACGGAATGTTTTCCGCTCCTGCCATAGCCACACCTATCACCACTGGCACTGCCAAAACCGCCACCCCAGCACTAGCCAGAATAGCACTAAACTTTACTTTGTTTACTTTTTTCATTGTTGACCTCAACCTTTTTGTTAATTTATTACTGTATGACTTTTATGTTTATTCTAGTATACCACACTTCATTCCGTTTGTGTATACATTTTTCAAAAACTTTTCCACATTATTGCTTACAACGCTTTGCTAGCGTCAATTTTTGATAAATTGCCTCAAATTGGTCGAGCGTGCGATTAAAGTCGTGGGCACGAGCAAGTTCTGCCGAGCGTTTTGCAAATTTTTTCTGCATTTCTGGTTCAGAAAGAAGCCATTCCATAGCGGTGGACATATTTTTGACGATTTCAGCGCGGGGGGCGACGTCAAGCAAATAGCCGTTTTGATTGTTCCGGCAAATTTCGGCGACAGCGCCAGCATTGACGGCGATAAGAGGAAGACCCGAAGCAGCAGCTTCAATCAGGACGATACCTTGGGTTTCTATTTCGCTAGCGGTAGCAAAGACGGTCCCTAGGCGGTAGAGGTCGGAGAGTTCAGGACCGGTAATGCGACCGAGGAATTTGATAACACCAGACAGGCCAGACTCTTCGACACGAGCAGTAAGTTTAGCCTTGTCGACACCGTCGCCAACAATCAAAAGAAGAGCGGCCGGAATCTTATTCCGCGCCTGCATGAAAGCGTCGATAACGGTACCGACGTGCTTTTCGGGGTCAACCCGTCCGACGTAGAGGACAATCGGGCGACCCCGCGGAATACCAAACTTTTCGTACACCGCTGCGCTAGCGCGGCCAGGGTGAAAAGCGGTGAGGTCGACGCCGTTCGAAACAGCCTCAACGGGAATTTTAAGTTCGCGATGGCCTTTGCGTAGATTGTCGATAGCAAGCCTTGTCGGCATAGTAACGTAGTCGCTCTTTGATTGGCGATTTCTGAAGTAGGCAGAGAGTAGCGCATTGACAGGCTTTTTGACAAGACCTAGCATAGGGAGTGATTCGGTCAACACCTCGGGTTGATTGTGTTCAGTAGTGACTATGGGAATACCGGCCTTTCTCGCCCAACCAGCAACGGACAATCCGATGGGGTCGGATACTTGAATGTGAACGATGTCTGGGCAAAACTCTTGGAGCAATTTGCGGACTTGATGCCCGGGGAAAACCGAAACTTTGAAACCATGTTTGTAAAATAACTGGCGCTTTTTGGGGACGCTATGGATCTGGTCTGGATAGACTTTGAGAGTGGTAGAGTCAAGATAACAAACTTTGACACCATCTACCATGCGAGTATAGCGACGCTTGGTCTGCGAAGGGGTGAGCACCATGACTTCGTGACCGCGCGCGGCGAGGCCGGCAGCAAGGTTGTGTGCAAAGACCGCCACACCATTAACCATGGGGTAGTAAACTGCGGTGGCGATAACGATTTTCATAGGGCCTTGGCTTTGTCCATTTGCGGATCGCGCATCTTGTTGATGTCCTCGGAGGTGCGTTCGACTGTCACATCTGGGACGACACCGTTTTCGTTGATGGAATTACCGTTTGGAGTAAGCCATTCGGCAATGGTGACCTTAAGAAGCCCGCCGTCTGATAAATTATACAACTTCTGAACAACACCCTTGCCGTAAGTCTGCTCACCGACGATGGTAGCCTTGCCGTACTCCTTGAGGGCGGCAGCGGTGATTTCAGAGGCAGAGGCAGTAGACTTGTTGACAAGAATAATGGTCTTCATGTCCTTAAGGAGAGCTTTACCACCAGAGGTAGAGGTGGACTCGGTACCAAAATGCTTAGATTCTTGGGTGAGGATTTTTTGGTTGTCGAGCCAGAGCGAGAGCAGGTCGCGAGCGGCGGCGACATAGCCACCACCGTTGCCACGGAGATCTAAAATCACCTTTTTCACACCCTTTTCGGCGAACTTGGCAGCTTCTTCTTGGACTTTGGTACCAGTATCGGTGTCGAAACGGAGCACTGTAATAATAGCGGTGTCACCATCGTAAGTGACATACTCGGAAACATTGTTGATTTCTTCGCGAACGAGGTCAAAATCGAGTTCTTTGCCGTCGCGGACGACGGTAACCTTGACCTTAGTGCCAGCTTCACCAACAAGGCGCTTTTTAATCTCAGATGAACTCATCATATAGACCTCCTCGCCGTCCACCTTGTAGAAGATATCGCCAGGCATAATACCAGCGCGTAGGGCCGGATTATCAGGGAGGACGCGAAGGACGCGGACGTAGCCGTCGCGCAATCCCATCTCCACGCCGATGCCAACGCCAGCCTTGCCATGGAGCGAATCGGTGAAGCTAGCGCTGTCTTCCGTGTTCATGTATTCAGTATAGACATCGCCAAGAGCCGCAACCATGCCAGTCTTAGCACCATCCAGCAGGGCGTCACGGTCAATATCGCCATAGTAGGACGTGCCAAGTTGGCTATAGATTTCATCTAGTTCCGACCAATTCACGTCGCCATTAGCCGCGCCAACGGGGACGATTTTGCCAAACCAACCGTTCCAGTTAATGCCTACAACCAGCCCGATCACCGTAAAGGCTGCTGTCAGAATAATAGCATTGCCGAGGCTGATTTTCTTCGCTTCCCACTTTTGTTTAACCATACTATATATTATATACCGTTTCCGTGGAGTCCGTCAACAGTTGGGGATGCCACAAAACGTGTTTTTCGGCACAGACTTAAATATGGATATAATTGTATTTTGCCGCTTCCGCTGCACTAATCGTCTGCGCTCCAAAATCACCGACATGGTATGATCCGGTCAACCGACCAGTCGACCACCAGTTATTATATTCGGTAATATTCACCGAGCCATCTCCATTCACACTCTCCACCCAGAACACGTGCCCCGTCCCCGCGCTCGATGGCGTCCCACTCTGCCCGATCGAATTCGCCGACGGTATCTTGTCCACTCTATACCCTCGTGCTATCGCCGACGAGGCCCAACTCTTCGCATTTCCCCACCACGAAATCGCCAGCCTCCCACCTGTCGCCTCATACGCCTTCCACCCCGCATAACTCGTACATTCACACACGTACCCGCCGACAAAACTACCATTATATACTGTATAATACTGGTCCATCTCGCTCGGGCATTTATCCCGCCAAGGGTACGAATTCATCCCCGAGTACGTCACCCCACTCACAAACTCATCCGGATGCGTCCGCTGATATTCTTCTTCCGCCGCAATCTTCCGCGCTAGCGCCTCCTTCGCCTCTTTCTCGTATGCCGCCGCATCATTTTGATATTTTGCCACTAAAGACTGCTGCTCCGCCCGCGACGATTCCAAATCCCGTTTCGCAATCTTCTGTTGTTCAAGTAGCGCCTCTACCTGCGCCTTATCTTCTTCTAGCTTCTGCTTTGCTTCTTTAATCTTGGTTGCCGTCACACTAATCTGCTGCTTTACCACCTCACTTCTCGCCGCCTTTTCCGCCAAGTCCGAAATCGAACTCGACCCCGCTAGTATCGTAATCGGCTCCGCATCCCCCTCAAAATGCATATCAATCAAAAGCTCCGCTAGCGCCGCCTGATTCTCCGCCAGCTTCTTCTCCGTTTCTGCAATCTGGCCTTTCAACTCTTCTACCTTCCCCTCCGTCTCACCAATCTCTTTCTGCTTCGCCGCAATCTGCGCCGCCAGCTCATTCACCTTCGCCTGATACATCGTCGCCGTATTACTAGCATTCGCCGCATTCTCATTCGCCTGCACCTCTTCCGCCGCCGCCTTCTTACACTCCTCACTCTTACTACACGCCAACGAAATCCCCTCCACCTCTTCCATCATCTTCCACCCCACAAACACCGGCGTCGCACCAAGCGCAAACACTAACAATATCAGCAAAGTTTTTCGCATTCCTATCTTCATGGTTACCATAACCTTATTATATCATGCTTTACTACTTATGCAAATATTTGGAAACCGCCAACCTTGCCGATATCCGCCCAATGATAATCCCTAGCACAATGAATATCAAGAACACCAATATCAACTGGTTCGATTCCAACACCTGCCGAATCGAATTCACATTAATCCCATACCCCTCCAACTTCGGCGCTATCCACTGAAAACCAAAGTACGACACCGTCGCCGCCACCACCCCGGCAATCACCCCGCAAAGTTCTGCTTCGACGAGGAACGGCCCCCGGATAAACCGCTTGTCCGCCCCCACCAACTTCATCATATAGATTTCCTCTCGTCGCGAGAAAATCGCCATCCGTATCGTCGAGAAAATAATCAGCACCGAAATCACCAGAAACACCACCGCCAAGATAATTCCGCCAGTCCGTGCAATCCGCGCCCACGACGTAATCGTCGCAATTTCCACTTGATTTACATCATACGTCGGCGCCATTTCCGTATCCACTTTCGCCACAAAAGCTGGGTCGGTCTCTACAATTTCTTTGATGCTACTCAAATTATCTATATCATACACTTTTATCCGCATCGTTGCCTGCATCTTCGAAATCATCAACTGTCGCATATCATCATCTAACACATTGATAATCTCATCACTCCCCTCATTCTCCTTTAAGAACTTCTCATACTCCTCCTCCGACGTCGATACCACCACGCTCTTGATATTTTTATCTTCCGAAATTATCCGCGACAGTTCGCTCAGTTCTTCTACCGAAGTATTCGGTTTTAGATAAATCGTAATATCAATCTTATCCCGCATCATCTCCGCCGTACTAGTCAAAATCGCACTCGCCACCACCGTCACAAACAGGATAATCAGCGTAATCGCCATCACCACCGTCGCCGCCGTCGACAGCCAAATGTTCCGCGCAAATCCTTTCGTCCCATATTTCAAAATCCGCCCTTCGTTACGTACCGGATGATGCGCCTTGGTCTTGCGCATCGTTTTGAGCCCCCGCTTCGCCGCTTTCTTCAAACTTTTATCCTGCTCTGCCATTTATATCACCCTGCTTTCTGGCGTCCGCTTCGCCTTTGACTTCGTTGCCTTCACCTTCGCATGTGGGATCGGTATTACCACCTGTTTACTATTCTGCGTTCGTATCGCCCCCACCTTCTTCGCACCAGTCGCCTGTGTTCGTCGGGCTACTGGCTCTTTTACTGGCGCCCGCGCCACCGTTTTTCTCACCGGCACTTCTTCTCGCGCCATCGTCACATTCATTTGTTCCGCCGGCGTCGGCACACTTGCTGTCGTCACCGGCCTCGGTCGAAGCGCATGCCCCGGCGTCTGAATCACTCTCTGCTCAGCCGTCCGCATCACCGCGCTATCGTCCAGTTTGTATATCCCGTGGCTCTTCTGGTCATCCACAATCTTCCCGTTAGACATCGTAATCACCCGCTTCTGCAAACCATTTACAATCCCCTCATTATGCGTTGTCACAAGCAACGTTGTCCCAAAATCGTTAATCTTCTTGAGTAGCGCAATAATCTCCCCCGTCGTCAGTTTATCGAGATTCGCCGTCGGCTCATCTGCAATCAAAATCTTCGGCTGCCGCGCAATCGACCGCGCAATCGACACCCTCTGCCGTTGTCCACCCGATAGCTGATCCGGAAACTTCTTCGCTTGATCCAACAAATCCACCAACTCCAGCACCTTCGGCACCGTCTTGCGAATTTCCTTTCCGCTCATCCCTGCAATCTCCAGCGCAAACGCCACGTTTTCATATACCGTTCGCCGCGGTAGCAACTTAAAATCTTGAAACACTACCCCCAGCCTCCGCCGATACCCCGGAATATGTCGCTTTTTCACATAGTCAAGATCAATCCCGCCAATAATAATCTTACCCGAATCCGGCATCTCCTCTTTCGTAATCATCTTCATTAACGTCGACTTCCCCGCCCCCGACTTACCGACGAGAAACACAAACTCATTTGGTTCAATGTGCAATGACACATTATCCAACGCCGGCCGCGCATCACCCGGATAAGTTTTCATAACCGAATCAAGCAGTATCATACTATTATATTAGCATAAACGCTTCACTCATGCAATATTTTTCTATTTCTCACCTATTTTTTCTAGTGATTCCATCACCCCATCATCAATTTTTTCGTCAAACTCCAGATGCACGGATATGTACTTGTCCCTCTCCGGTTGATAAATTGCCAGCGGCGAAATCTCCGCAGTCAACTTCTTCGCCACCAAGACTTTTCGAATCTCCCACAAAAGTTCACCATAAGTCTTGTTCCACTTCACCGTCAAATCTCGCTTCGCACGTTCTAACACCACCTTTACCTCTTTCGTCCGCGACACCCGTTCAAGTACCGCCTCAAAATCCAGTTCAAACCCCGCCACAAACTCCGCCAACTTAAAGTTCCGCCTCACCGAGTTCTTAAACTCCCCCACCACGCCTAGCACCACACCATTTTCCGTCACGATTTCTGCCGCACGTTTACTCTCAAACGGTAACGTCTCCGCCTTTTCTCCCTTAATCGGCAAAAACTGCACCGAAATGTTATTTTCTGCCAAAAATCTTTCCGCCAACATCTTTGCCTTATAGTACGCCGCCCCCACCCCCTTTCTCTCCGCCACTACCAGCGCCAGCGACATCTTCTCTACCGGCACCCCCTCGCCATCCAGTCCCCACTCTTTCCGATACACCTTGTTCATCTCAAAAATCGCAAACTTATCTACCGGCAACTTCTGGTTCATGTGTGCTTTATCTAGCAAACTCGGCATCAAAGACTGCCGAATATACTGCAGTTCCGGTGAAATCGAATTCACAATCCTATACGAATTCGCGGTATCAAGTCCTGCCTTTTCCAGTAATTTCCCGCTCACAAAACTATACGTCAGCACCTCATTCGCCCCGTATTTGCTCAAAATCTCCCGCGTCCGCTTCTTGAATGCCAGCATCTTATCCGGCTCCGCCGTCCCGTGGCGCAAAGTCACCGGCTCGATGTTATCATACCCAAGCAATCTCCCCACTTCCTCAATCACATCTTCCTTAATGTGAATATCCGTCCGCCACTTCGGCACCGTTACGCATATCTTCCCCGCCTCCCCTCGCATCACCGTCGTCATAAAGCCCACGTTCGACAGCGTCGTAATAATCTTCTCCAATGAATAATCCGTCCCGAGCAGCCCGTTAATTTCCTCCGCACTCACGTCCACCGTTATCTCGCGCTCACGCACCTCTCGCTTATCCGCCACCGTCACCACCTTAAATCCTCGCGCCAGCATCTTCGCCGCCGCCTCACCAACCTCCAAAGTCTGAAACTCCGGCTGCCCCTTCGTGAACCGCGTAATCGCCTCCGAAAAAATCCCATGCGCCATCTGCGTCTTGCGCAGATTATATAGGCTAAACGTCGCCGACTCTATCATCACATTCCGCGTTTCAGCATCAATTTCCGTCGACGCCCCACCCATCGCCCCCGCCAATGCCACCGGTGTTTTTCCCGAGCATATTACAATGTCCTGCGGTAACAATTCTACCTCTTTGCCGTCCAGTAGCACCAACTTCTCCCCCTCCCGTGCCAACCTTACCACTACATGTGCTCCCTCCTCGCCGCCGACCGCCACAAACTTATCGTAATCAAACGCATGCAAAGGTTGCCCCGTCAAAAGCATCAAATAGTTTGTCGCATCTACAATTTTATCTACCGGTCGCATCCCCGACTTCGCCAAAATCGTATCCATCCACGTCAGATACTTTTTCTTGTCTTCACCATGTTTCGTCAACACCACCGCCGAATATCTCGCACAAATCTCCTTATCCAAAATCTCAATTTCAACTTCCTTCTCCGGCTTCAAGCTCGTTTCGTTATATTCATAGTCAAATGGCATCGAGAGACACCCCGCCACTTCCCGCGCAAATCCAATCATCCCGAAGCAATCCGGCCGATGCGTCAACGACTTGTTTTCAATCTCTAGTATCTTATCGTCCAGCTCAAACACCTCCGCCAGTGTCATCCCCGGCTCCGCCGTCCCCGGTTCTATCTCTACTATCCCCGAGTGATCATCGCCAAAGTCCAACTCATCCGCCCCTGCCAGCATCCCGTTCGACTCATATTTACCCAACATCTTCCGCTTGCCAATCACGAACGGCGAATCCTCATGCACGCTTGCCGGCACCACCGCCCCTGGCGCAATCCACACCGAGAGCATCCCCTCTCTCACGTTCGGCGCTCCGCACACTACCTGCACCAGCCCATCCTCATTTTTCTCCACCTTACTCACCTCTATACCACCAACATCTATTTGACAAAGTGTCAAATGTGTGTCAGGTATCTTAACGGCCGACACCACCTTCACTATATATATATTATTATACTTGGTACTCTCATCAGTCACCCCCTCCACTTCCACCAGTCGCGCCCCGATTAGGCGCACCAGCTCTTCATCAGAAATCCCCACCTTCACATATTTTTTTAGCCAATTCAACGATATTCTCATCTCACTCTCCTTATTTAAACTCTCTTAAAAAGTTCAGGTTTCCGCTCTCAAAATACCTCACATCCGAAAGTCCATATCTTAGCATCACCAACCGGTCAATCCCTCCACCCCAAGCAAACCCGTGATACTCATTCGGGTCTATCCCCGCCATCTTCAATACATTCGGATGAATCATCCCACACCCCAGCATCTCCAGCCACTCCCCCTTCTTCCCACCTAGCCCCTTCGGCTTCTCAATCATAAACTCCAGCGATGGCTCCGTAAACGGGAAATACCCCGGCTGTGTCCGAATATTCAACTTCTGTTCATAATATTTCTCAAAGAACTCCCGTAAAACTCCCAACATCTGCCCCATCGAGGAGTCGCGCGATACAAACACCCCCTCGCACTGATAGAAAGTATGCTCGTGCGTCGCATCCACGTCCTCGTTCCGATACACTCGCCCCGGCACCACCACCGCAATGTCCCGCCCCTCCGCCAAACGTTCTCGATATTTCTTTAGCACCCGATGCTGCATCGTCGAAGTATGCGCCGGTGGAATCAACCCCTCCTCCGTCCGAAACGTATCGTATCCATCTCGCGCCGGATGCTCCTTCGCAAAGTTCAGCGCATCAAACATGTGAAACTCATCATCCAGTTGCCGACTTTCCATCACATCAAATCCCATCAGCTGGTAAATCTCCACTACTCGGTCTAGTTCTGCCATCAACGGATGTTGCGAGCCCATCTCCACCGGGTACAGTTCCGGCAATTTCCCATTCGGCTCCATCGGCGCCGTAATATCGAGCGCCTCCACCTGCGTATCAAACTCCGCCTCCTCCAATTTCATAATCGCTTCAAGCAACTTCATCTTCCGTGCGTTCAATTCCTGGCCGAACTTCCGCCTTTGCTCCGCCCCCAACTCTTTCATCTTTACGTATTCCGCATTAAGCGTTTTGAGTTGCTGTTTCAGCTGGTCTATTTTGCTCATATTTTTCCTTCTCCTTTCGCCTGCGCCACCACACCACTTTTCTTTGCAATTACCGTGTCCACGTAATCTACCAAAAACTGCGCATCATCTAAACTTATCCCCGAAATCCGCGCAATCACCCCTGCTCGCGAATCATCTCGTGGATTCTCCGCATAATATCTCTCTCGCGCCACACTCACCGCACTCTGCGTCCCCGACAAAAGCGACGACACCGTATCATACAACACATACCCCGACAGCTTCTCCGTCATTTCTCGATTCGAGTTGCTTTCACTCAAAGTGTAATTCGCTCCAATCGCTACCTCTGTATTCACCCCATCGCAAGCTTCATAAATTCCCAACCATGAAGAGAACATATCTCCTAAACTTTGAATCGGCGAATTATTATCTTCCTTCCACTTCTTACACACTTCCGCATCCTCTACTCCCACTGTCGCGCCTCTTTCCATCGCCATCTTCATAAATTTATCCACCTCGCCCTTTTCTTTCACACTATAATCATCATTCAATGCGTCTGGTCCCAACGCATTCTTCCAATCTTCTTGTGTATAATGCATATATCCAATATAACTTGTATTATGCGAGGTACAGTACAAATCACCCGCCACATTTGCCGCACTTTCCACCGTCTTGCACCCCTCCCCCACTAACGTTGTATAGGCCCCACTATCTCCGTCCGCCACCACATCTCCAAAAAACAGCTTACCTGCACCACTTATTAGGTTCCCTGCCGCTCGCATCACGTTTGACAGCAACGATCCGCCACCCGATGACTCCCGTACCATTGCCGTCGCCATCTTATGTACGATATTGCCTAGAAAAGTATTTGGCGACGAAATATCAAACGGTGATAACGTCGCTCGTTCTGCCTCCGCCTGTCTAGCCAGCACCTTTTCCACCTCGTCATGATATGCTACCAAAGTATTACTATCCGACGGCATCGACCCCAGCGCTCGCAAATTTATCGTGTTCGAAATAAACGACCCGCCTTCTACGACTCGGTTTCCCCCTACCGCACTCGCAAACACTTCCGAATTTTTCGTCTTATATGCCATCTCCAAATTATTCTCTGCCTGCCTCAAAACGCCAGCGTCAGCCTCATCCCCAGGCGTAATTGTCACCAAAACGTTCGACTTCTTCTGACCGTTAGTCGCCACCGTCGTATCGTTTATTACTTCCGCATTCCCCTGTCCCGTTGTTTTTAATACTCTATCTCGCGAAAAACTTTCCGCATCAGCCTTAGAAAATTGCGCATCGCTCACCGCCGCTACAAAATTCGGTGTATCCAAAATCGATGTAGTTTTCGTCACCATTTCGCCAGTGTTCACATCCTTATAAGTTACCTCAGTCGGCGTAGTTAGTACGTTCATCACCTCATTCACTGGTCCATTGTCCCCAATCCGTGCTCGCTGAATCGGCTCCTCCACTGCCATGAATGCACTCGCCGCCAAATACGGTTCCGCCGACGATAATGCCATATTAAGTAGCTCCGCCGCTCGCTCCGTCGCACGCTCACTGCCATCCATATCCGTCGTCTCCGCCGCCACTTTATCAATCGCTTCTCCCACTTTTTCGTTCATCCCTATCGTAAATCCCTCCGACTGCGCATCATCCGAATCTTCATCCTCTGAATTACCACTTTCCGTATTGTACCCACTCATATTCACGCTCGATGCCGTATCCAACATCTCTACCAATATCTCGTTAAACTTTTCCGCATCCGTCGTTGCATTGCCGCTCGACTGCCATTCATTAAAATTTCCTCTCGATAGCCCCATCTCTTTATAAACCTTACCCACGTCACTACTATAATAATATCGCGCCGAAAGGTCCGCCGCTTCCGAATACGCTGCATATAGTTCCGGGTTCGATTCCACCTTCGCCACAAACTCCCCCGCCGTAATAATCTCATCCTTAAAACGCACTGCCAACTCGCCATTCCCCATATCGACTAACCCCGTCGCCGCCATCTCTCTATCCAGCCCCGCAATATACGTATTCGTCGGTACAAACTCGCCCGCAAGTGTCACCTGCCCCACCTCTATTCCATTCGCGGCTAAATCACTCGCATAACCCTCCGGCACCTTCCCTTTCGATAACATCTCGCCTGTTACATGTTCACCTTGCTCCTCCAGCACCGCTACCGTATCCGAAAAGCCGAGCGATCGCTGTAAATTATAATCAATCGCTCCAATCATAATCATCGGTACCCCCGCGACCACCAAAGCCAGTCCTACGATTAGTACAATCGCAATCGTCCCCACTGCCATCGCCTTGTTCATCTTACCTTTCGATAACTTCGCTTTTTGCGCCATCGCTGGACGGCCACCACCAGAATAAAGCCCCACCGCTTTCGTCTCTGCCTTTCTCGCATTCTCTACTGCATCCATATATAATATATTATACTACTATCTTCCCACCGTTGCAATCACCACCGCCGCACCTATTGCCAATACCACCAATATTGCCCACATCCAAGCAAATCGTCCCGTCCGCTTCGTTTCTCTCATGTAATCCGTGTTATCAGTAAAATCCGTCTGCGCCGTTTCTACTTCCTCACTTATCGCCTGTCTCTCCCGAAGGTCAGCCGCAATCCTTCGTGACAACTCATTTTTTTCTTCCATATCTTTATTTACAATTACGCCCATATTTTTCCTAATTAATTACTTTTTTTATTATATCACACGTTTTTGTGTTATAATATACTAAATATCAATTAAAGGAGGAACAATGGCAACAAAGAAGCCAAAGTCGGGAGCCAAAAACGGCAAATCCAACAAAAGTGGTAAGCCCAAGACCGCTGCCGAAACTGCGAAACCAGCGTCCGAGACCGTCAAGACCGTCACAGAAGTCGAGACGACCACAAAATCCGACGCATCAGCAAAATCAGAAAAACCAGAAAAAGCCACGAAAGCCGAGCCATCTGGCCCTATCTTCAAAGGCTTTTTCAAGAAAAAATACGAAGAAAAAGAAAGTGTTCTCACCATTTTCAAGAAACCCCGTTTCTACGGTGCCCTACTCGGGGAAGTTATCGGGTCAATGTTGTTAACTCTGTTACTCTTCTCCTTATCTCTCATGGGGATTGCCAGCATGGCCACCTACTCATTTGCTATTATTGCGATTTTCATCGCCATCTATGCATTTAGTAGTGCCTGTCTTAACCCCATCATCACTATCGGTATGATGGCCTCTCGCCGCATGTCCGTTATCCGCGGTGTCATGTACATCATCGCTGAGATTATTGGCGCATGGCTAGGTTGGCTCATTTTCAATTCGTTCCACCTCGCCGGTGGTGACTCTGCCTATGCCATCCCTACTATGTCCGAAATTGCTGACGGCCAATTCTGGATCGTCACCATGGTCGAGTTGCTCGGCGCCATCATTATCGCGTTCTTCTATGCCCGCGCATTGAAGTACAAGCGTAGCGTCTTCACCTTCGGTGCTGTCATCGCCGGTGGTCTTGCTATCGCCGTAGTGATTGGTTATGTTGTTTCTGCCGCTTTCTTTAGCCTCAGCAACAACTTCATCTTCAACCCGGCCGCCGCTCTCATGTTCCAAATCTTCCCCACTTCAGGCGACGATTTCGGTTCTATCATGAGTGGCATCTGCCAAGCTTTGGCAGTTTACGCGCTCTTCCCCGCCATTGGTGGCGTTATCGGATTTTACCTCTCCGACTTCACCGCCAAACTCAGCAGAGAAGAGTAAACCCCGACCTCATAGGGAAAATCACGCGACCACAGGTCGCGTGATTTTTATCTTTCACAATTTTACTGCTTTGGGAACAGCGGCTCCGCCGGCGGCAAAATTTCACCAGAAAATATCTTCTCGATTTTTTTTGCCGTATCCGGCAAAAACGGCACCAACATCCGCCCCACCATCTGTAGCGATGCTATCAAATCCCGCATCACTTCCTGTAATTTCTCCGTTTTGCCATCCTTAGCCAACGCCCACGGTTTTTCCACGTCTATTCGCTTATTTATCTCCTGTACCTGTACCCATACATAGTCAAACGCCTGCGAGAATTGGAACCCGTCCATCAACAAACAATATTCCGTCGGCAATTCTAACTGCATTTCTGGCGCTTTTACACTGTTCTTCTGTGCCAACACCGCCAATCGCTGCACCAAGTTCCCTAAGTCATTCGCCAGTTCATTATTATACGCCTCGTCAAACTTCTCCCATGTAAAATCCGAATCTGCAAACGTGTCCACATGCCGCAAGAAATAATACCGGAACGCATCCAATCCATGCCGCTCCAACACTTCCATCGGGTCCACCACGTTGCCCACAGATTTCGACATCTTTTGCCCGTTCGACAGCACCATTCCGTGTGACACTAGCGTTCTCGGCAAAGGCAGCCCCAGCCCTAACAGCATCGCCGGCCAAATAATCGCATGAAATCTCAGAATATCTTTTCCCACAAACTCCGCCATCGCCGGCCACCAGTCGCTAATGTCTTTCTCGGGATACCCCAACACCGTAATGTAGTTCGCTAGTGCATCCATCCATACGTACATCACTTGATCATCATCATCCGGCACCGGCACCCCCCACGTCAATTGCGACCTCGGACGCGATATCGACACATCCGGCGAATCCTTAATCAACTTCAACATTTCTTGTTTCCGAAACTCCGGCAAAATCAGCATCTCGTCCGACGAAATCGCCTCAACGATTCGCTCCTTAAAATCACCAATCCGAAAATAATAGTTTTCTTCTTCCAATCTTTCGTACGGCTTCTGATGGTCCGGACACATGCCACCATTCTCGGCACACTCTTTCTCTGTCACAAAACGCTCACACCCAGTGCAATACCACCCCTCATATTTATCCATATATATATGGTCGGACAACCTCCGCCAAATCTCTTGCACGCGCCTTTCATGATCCTTGTCCGTTGTTCGCACAAAATCCGTATATTCCACGCCAAGCGCCGCCACAAAATCCTGAAACTTCCGCGCATTTTCCGCCACGTAAATTCTTACCGGCATGCCAAGCTCCTTGGCCTTTAGATAAATCTTATTTCCATGCTCATCCGTCCCCGCCTGAAACCTCACCTCATCCCCTCGCATCCTACGGTATCTTGCGTACACATCCGCCAAACAATAATCCATCGCGTGACCAATGTGTGGCGTCCCATTCACGTACGGAATCGCCGTCGTAATATAGACTTTTTCCATTTTTCCTCCCCCACCCTTATTTTACAACATTCCATTTAGCATCATGACTAGTACTATTATCAGTACCAAGACCACTATCCCCGCCACTACGCACAGCAGTATCAAAGTCTGTTTCGTCATCTTCGGCTTACCATTCTTCGCCATCGCCGCCGTTTGCTCATTCGCCACCGCTACCGCCGCCGGGTCATTAAATGCTACATTTTGCGGCGCTGGCTGTGCACTCATATTAATGCCCGCCCCCGCCGTCGCACCGGCCGGCATTGCACCAGTCTGAGCTGTACTACCAGTAGCGCTGCCATCCGCTGGCACCGACACTGCGCTACCAATCGAACCCGGCACCGGTCCCGCCGCTTTCATTGGCGCCTTCAATTCCTCCTCTACTGGATCCGGCTCCGCTGGCTTCTCCGGCATCATCAACGGATCCGCCGCCCCCAGCATCTCCGCCGTACCGCTTACACCTCCCGCATTCACCGGCGGTGTCTGAAACAGCCCCGCCGCATTTACCGGATTCGTCACTCCCGGTGCCGCCCCCACTCCCGCTGTCGCCCCCATCCCAGACGCTACTCCCGCTGTTGTCCCCATCCCAGACGCTGCTACCGGTGCCGTTCCCACCCCCGGCGCCGCTGCTGCCGCTGGATTCACCGGTGCCGCCGGAATTGTATTATTGTTGTCTTCATTCATAGTTATATTTTTCCTTTTTTCGCAAAAATTAGCTTCCTTCACTCAATTATATCATAAATCCAATCATAATCAAAATCAAAATCAGGACATGCGCCTGATTTTGATTTCATACTATTTTCTTTCGTTGGGACTTTCTTTTTTAAAAGAAAGTCCCATAGCGTCAGCGTCCACCGAATCCTCCACCACCTCCACCTCCGCCGGAAAATCCTCCACCAAATGACCCAGAGCCACCCGACGATGACGCCCCGCCCGACGACGCCATCACCGTCGCCGTCCGCGAGTAGTCCGACATCAAATGCGACATCCTAATCATATCCATCGGCATTATTCCACTAGCATACCAGTCCGGCTTTGCCACCTCATTCATTTCGTAATACTTAGACAATTCGTTCATCCACGATTCCTCCAGTCCAAACACTGCCGCATACGGCAACAGTTTCTCATACAGCCTCACCACCCCCTCCGCCGAAGTGTCCGCCCCCTTCACGCTCTGGAGCATCTTCATCCGCTCCGCTTCTGCCATCTCGATATACAGCTTCAACCCATCCATATACCGCGACGCTTCGAGCCCCTTCTTCGTCCGCACTGTATATCGCCGCGTCAAATTTCCCAGCACCGCACACACTACAACTGCTGTTCCAACCACCACCACAGTCACTATTAATAGCTCCGGACTCCCCACCACCATCCCCCTTCCCAGGATATTGTGTATCACATCCTCACCTATCACCACTACGAATAACGCAACGAATGCCACCATGATCATCGCCGTAAACGCCGTGGTTACTATTGCTCCTTTCGATGTATTATTCTCTGGCGCCTTGAATTCCTCTTCTGCCAACCCATCAGTTCTCGCTTCTCGCGTAATCTCACTATCGAACCTCTTTCCGTACCCCACCAGCTCGCTCGTCGCCTGCCGCTTCTTCAACTCAAACTTCTCCCCACTTTCAATCGGCACTCCGCCACTCAATATCCGTAGTAGATTTTTCTCTTCCGCTCGCAACGACTCTGCGTCCACAATCTTTATCCCCCACTTCTTTTTACGCGCCCCTTCTTCGCTGACCCGATAAATCGTCACCTTTTTCTTTACTATCATCTCTAGCAACACCGCTACCTTCTCATTGCGCTTCGGCCCTATCCATACCGCCGCCATCTCTGCCACGCCATATTTTGCATGCGGCTGATACTCCGGCTTTATAAACATTCCCTTATAGTACATCCTCTTCTCGCTCACCTGCGCAAACTTCCGCCACTTCACCACTATAATAATCGCACTCACCACACTCGCGCCCACCAACAACCACACTAATCCATAATTCCGATCCGGCTCCGGCACTACAAACGACCCCGGCCGCAAAAGCAAATCAAACGTCAAATTTTCGTACGCCTTCAAATTCTCCGCTGTAAATACCAGCACCCCCTCCCCATCCGTGCTCACTTTACATCGCCCCTCACCGCTCTCACCATACCGCCCCACATAACACCAATTCTCCCCCGCATACACCGCCGGGTCGAAATGTACTCGCGCCATCACCTTATCAAACCTCTGCGTCGCCCCATTCCCATTCGTATCCCAATACAATTCCTGATACCCCTCAAACTCCGTCACTACCTTCTCAAATTCATACTCAAACGTATACACCTGCCGCCCCCGCACATAACTCTCGTCCCCTGTGCATACATCATAATACCCATCACCCTTCTCGATACTATAAATCGGCTCACTCACCCCGTTTCGCAGGAGTTTCAAATTCCCCCGCGACAAATTCGGCAACGTCGTATTCACTCCACCCTGATTCGTATACGCAATCTGCCGACAAATCCCCTTATTCTGATCATACTCCGGAAACACTGCCGTCACCTCTTCCACCACTTTCAGCCGGCTCACTCCCTCCGCATCCCGCGTCAAATAATAATCCCCTATAAAACTCTCAAAATAAAAATTATTTACGTCCTTCGCCATCACCTTCGTCCCACCCCCCACTAGACAAATCAGCAAAAATATGGTATAATAGATAGATAACCTTATTTTCTTTCCCATACCCTCATTATATCATAAAAGTCGTCACATATTGTGCTATAATAAGCATATGAATAATCACGAAATTATGATCGTCGGCACCGGCAACGTCGGCGCCTCAATTGCCTTTGCTCTTATCAACCAACCCACCGCGGTCAAAGAAATCATCTTGACCGACATCGTCGAAAAGGACGCCGAAGGTGAAGCGATGGATCTGCGCGATGCTTTAAGCCTCGCACCTAATTCCATCCGTATCGCAAACGGCACCTATCAGGACGCCAAGGACTGCGACGTCGTCGTCATCACCGCCGGAGTTCCTCAAAAGCCCGGCGAATCTCGCCTCGACCTCCTCCACAAAAACCTCGATATTCTAAAAAGCATGATCGACCAAATCATGGCCAGCGGCTTCAATGGCATCATCCTCATGGTCACCAATCCCATGGATGTCATGACCTACTACGCACGACAATTTTCCGGCCTCCCCTCCGAGCGCGTCCTCGGCTCCGGCACCGTCCTCGACTCCGCCCGTCTCCGCCACCGCATCGCGAGTTTCCTAAATCTCAACCCCAAATCCGTCCACGCCTACCAAGTCGGCGAACACGGCGACTCCGAACTCACCCTCTGGTCGCTCGCCGACGCCGGCGGCCAAAAGATTACCGGCCTCCTCCCCGAGGACACTCGCGCCGGCATCTCCGATTTTGTCGCCCACGAAGCCTACGACATCATCGGCAAAAAAGGCGCCACCTACTACGGCATCGCCACTTGCGTCGCCAGTATCGTCAACTGCATCCTCGGTGACGAAATGCGCATCCTCCCCATCTCCGCCTACGACGACTACTCCGACACCTACTACGGCTGGCCCACCGTCGTCGGTCGCACCGGCGCTGTCCGTCGTCTCGATCTCCACCTCACCGAGCAGGAAGGCCTCGCCCTCCAAAACTCCATCAACGTTCTAAAAGAAGCTATCAAGTCAGGCGCCAGCGCTTAGTCCGCCAGCCAAACAACTGTCGCCAAATCCTATTCAGATTCACCTAGCGACTGATAATATAACAGTAACTCATCCCGCACAAAATCATCTTCCACTTTCGCCAGTTCCGCCAAAAACTTCGGCGCTTGCCTCTCCAGCCTTGCTCGCCGATAAGCCTCCCACTTCTCCATCTCCTGCGCATCCAACGATTCCGGAAAGTTCCGCCCCTTATAATGTAGCAGTAATTCTGGCAACCTCTCATCAATAAAATCCGGATGAAAGTCCGCCAGTTTATTTCCATCCGCATTCCTCACTGCCGCCACTTTTACTCTATCCGCATCCGACAAAAATCCATCATACAGCGCCGCCTCCGGCTCACACGCCGGCGTATACTCCGGCTTCTCTAGCGTCCGCTGTATCATCTGTGCAATCAGCCCCGCATTTTCTCGCACCGCCCGCCAATTTTTCTCTACCACCTCGCGCGAGAGTTTCAATTTTTCCCACCCATCAGCCTTTTCCAGCACCCCTAGCGGCGCCACCGCCGGGCATTTATTCACGCATAATTCCTTCACCTGCGGATAAAAAATCTTCCGCCCCGGCCGCTCCCCCTCTGCCACCCCCGCTTCCACCGCTCGCGCATACTCCTCCACCTCGCGCACCAACTCCTCCGGATGATAACGCAAATCATACACCAGCACATTCCCATTTTCCGTCGCCGCAATCGGCACCACCACCGTCGCCTTATCAAACTCCGCCGAATACCGCCCCGACACGTACACCACCGGCCGCGGATTCGCCATCGACACATACTTCGCCACGTCCCGCTTCCCCCGCACACTATATAGATACCGCACCAGTTCCGGCTGCTTCGTCATTAACATCTCCATCACCGCCATCGTCGCATACACGTCCGAGAGCGCATCATGCGCATGTTCATGCGACAGCCCATTGCACTTCGTCAAGAGCTCCAACCGATTCGTCGCCTTTCCCTCCGGCGTCACCGGCCACTCTATCCCCTCCGGCCTTAGCGCCCGGCACGTCCTCACCACGTCCAGCATATCCCATCGACTCCGCCCGTCTTTCCATTCCCACTCATACGGATCATAAAAATTCCGCCACAGTATCGCCCGCATAAATTCATCATCAAACCTCACCGTATTATACCCAAGCGCCACCGTTCCCGGCGTAAACACTTCCTCCATCACATACCGGCAAAACTCCGCCTCACTCACCCCATCCATCAAAGTCGCCTGTGGCGTAAT
>CAYNBW010000013.1:0-17324 GCA_964396015.1 uncultured Candidatus Saccharibacteria bacterium
GTAAGGAGGTTACGTTTCTTGCGTGCTTTGTCTCAAATGTGTTTGGTCCAGTATAATAAGGCTTCCTTATCTATTTTGCGGTTTTGCGTATTTTGCGGCACAATTGGGGGTTTGAATATCATTTTCTCTCCGAGCTAAAGAAAAATTATATATCAAAAAATTTTAATTTTCGGCAGCCCCTATAATAGAAGTATGGCAGGAAGAAAAAGTAAATATTGCGAAGAGATTTCTATGAAGATCGCCGATTTTATCCGGGAAGGACTAACCATCAAAGATGCTTGCTATGGTGTTGGCATATCAACGGATACTTTTATTAGGTGGCGAAATCGCTACCCGGAATTTAATAAACTTGTCCAGGAAGCTTCTCGGCGAGAGTGGAGCACTGCGGCCGCTGTCGCAAAATACGGCTACAGGGGCTACAGAAGAAAAGAAGCGTATAATTTACCGAAATCACCCGAAAAGCCCCACAAACCGCTTCATATTGCGCCACAGGGGCAATCTTCCAGGGGTGAGCTATGGCCCAATACAGATTTACCTGTGAGATTTACTGTTTCGCCGGTTTATCCTTGTAAGCCATATATCAACGGAAACAATGGTAAAGTCGAGTGGCGGGACAAACAAGGAGTTGTGTGCACCTGCACTTATGAAAAGCATTTAGAAAAGCAACAACGCCGAAAACTGGACCCCTTTATCGGTATTTTTTATTAAGCCGTTCTATTCTGAAGATAGTATTGCTTAACTTCTGCACTGTCTATATTGCAGGCGATCCTGCCACGGCTCGGCTTCCAATACATTCCATTGTCATCTAGACTACTGAATATTTGCGAATTCGGACAGGTGCCATATCTTATGAGCAGTGCGTATAAGGCAGCTAGGCTATACATTAGATATCTTATATTCGCATATCTCTTTTCCATTTTTGCTTTATCATGCTTCAAATTCTGATACGCGTTATTCCATGGATATATAGGTGTTTTCGTTTTATTTCTTTTATATTCCGTCTTGCGGAATGGAAATAACACAATATTTTCTGGTTTTGCGAAGTCCATCTTCCTGCAGATAACTAGCGCATTTGCATTTTTAATGTTGGGCATTTTATCGATGCATTCATAATCAAATGCTGGCGTCCGTTTTCTGCCGCCGTTCTCCCGATATATAGCTTTAGAAATCGATTCTATCTCTGTCGATATCATCAATATCAAGTTGGCAATATGGTTTGAATGAACTTTGAGTTGAGCATCATCAAACGCTATATCGTAAGTTAATTGGATAACTTCTTCCTCAATTTGGTTGTAAGTTTCCAAAAAAATCGTGCTCATTATTACACCAATCTACCTAGCGTATTAGCCATCGTATCTCTAAGCTCTGCATAATCCAGGATCTCCCGGACTTCCATGTGCTTATTTTTCCAATCATAGAATGTAGCGTGGCCCACTATTGAATAGTGCCAGGTTTTATTCTCGCGTTTTTCTGTCGGCAAACTATTGATACGCTCAACCCAGCGAAGAGCCGCACGCTGTTTGCGTTTGACATTTTCAGCCGACAATTGGTCCTGGGCTTTGGTTTCTACGATATAAATATCATCGCCAAAACGCACCAGAAAGTCCGGTATATATTCTGCCGGAAGCCCATCTTCGCGGACATATCTAAATCTGGCAAATGTGTGTCGCTGTTCTATGATTTTACATAGTGCATCAACTTGCCCATCCCTATCGCAATACTCCATGAAGTCTTTTTCATATTGGCCTTTATTGCTCGGATAGGACATTCGTTCATAGATACACTTTGTTAGCTCTATCTGGTAATTCTCTCGCACCGTAATACGATTAACGCTAGATAGTGCATTAAAACGCACATCGGATTCGCCACTTGTCTTAGCTTGCTCTTGGACATCTACAATTAGACCGGAAACCTGGGAGATGATGTGGTCGATTACTTCCTTTATGCGTAGCACCTTCCAAACATCTGCCGTATTTGGATCTATAGTCTGGTTGAACAGTTTAGTGCGGATGTATTGGTCTATGATTCCAGCTATTTGCGCGTTGTTGATTGATAGCGCCGGGAAATAATTGCCGCGTTTATGTTTGCTAACGCTACCTACTTTAGCATCCAGCTTCTCGGTTATGCGGTTCACTATACGCATTAGATAGTCGTTATAGCTAGTGGCTCTAAAAATACCATTGACCACATCAAAGTCGCCAAAATGCACATCTTCGGTTATTTCTGTGCTTATCCATTTTTCATTATCCGGGACGAATTTCTGCAGGCTAGATAGTGGTATCCTGAAATATTTTAATTTAGATACATCCATCGCTGGGGCACCCATTACTTCTTCTGCTTCGGTCACAATGATTGGTATGCGGAAATCATATTTCTCGTAGTCTGGTTTTAGACCCACAGTAATTAAATCGCCTTTTGGTTTAGGCGGGTCATCTGGCCCAGGCTCTTCGCCAACAATGCCTTCATCTATCAAACTCTGGTAGAAATCTCTAAATGCAGGATGCTCTACGATTGATAGGACATCAAAGTAGTTAGTAGCCGACTTTTTCTCTACCATGATACGGCGCCGGTTTTCCGCTTTAAGTTCATCAATTTCTTTATCGCCACGCCACATTAGACGAAGCCCGCGACCAATAGTCTGCTCAAGTAGAATACCGGAAGTAGATGAACGCAATGGAACAATCACACAAACATTGTTTACATCAAAGCCTTCACGAAGCATCAAAACGGAAATAACTATTCTGGGTTTTCTGTATTTATCCAAAGCAAACAGCTTTTGCTTCATTGCTTCCCATTCTTCTTGTCCGACTTCGCCCTTTTTATTGCTATGGATTTCCAAAATATCATCGTCATCTAAGCCTTCACTCAAAAGGAATTGCCTAACAAACGGCACCACCTCGGTATCCTCACACATAACAAGAAGTTTTGGTATTTTATCTGGGTTGATATCTTTAAATTCATTTTCCAAAAGGTCCAGTTTAGCAAGACCCGCCCTTAGCATTTGACGCTGTCCGTCCGATAAATCTATCGGTCTACCTTTGCCATCGCGAACCGCTTTGAAATCTAGCTCCTCCGTATTTAATTCCTTACGCTCATCGAGCACAATTGTTTTTACTAATCCGCTTTGAACTGCAGTTTTTAGCTCAAAATCCACTACGATATGCGGGAAGTAAATCTTTTCTTTTCCTCTTTGGGTGTATGGCGTAGCGGAAAAATCTAGCTGGATACAATTCGTGCCTTTAGTTGATGCTATATATCGCAGACTTTTTTGCCACTCTACTTCCGTCACTTCGCCATGTTTTTTATCGTCATGGATATGGTGAGCCTCATCGTTTATCATCATCAAATTTGGTAAGCTACGCAAAAACTCCAATTCTCGTTTGCCATTCAATGAATGGTCTAGATCTTCCAGTCCATGCCCAGCCGTAGTGCCAGGTGTCACTGGTAAGCTCCAACTGTCTATTTCGCCAGAAGCTTTATCTTCATCCTCGGCTCCCATTAGTAAATGATAATTGGTTATAGCTACCAGCCCATCGCCTGTCACAGCGCTACCTATATCCGTTTTAGCCACTACGCTACTCTGTAAAAAGCCAAATACTTCATCGCGATATTCTTCCGGAATAAATAAATCTTGGTTCTGTTTCAAATCGCAGGTATCAAAATCTCTAGTTTCGCCGTTATCCTGGTTGCGGCCCTGGAATGCATCCAGTAAACGGTCGTAAACGATAAGGCCAGGTGCTACCACTAAGAAGTTCTTGGTATAATTACCGTCCTCTTGGTGCTTCGCATTCAAATATTGCCAAATAACCAATGCTTCTAGAACCCAGGTTTTACCTGTGCCCGTCGCCATCTTTACTGCATATTTTGGATATGAATAAATCGCATCGCTTAAATGTTCCATCCCACTTCCGCGTTCTAACAATAGCTGTGGAGCTATTTCTTCATAAGCTTCTATTACTTTATCCTTTTTTAGCACTTCATGGATGTAGATTATATTGAGGATAGCCTGTCTTTGCCCTTGGTGAAAATTTACATCACGAAGTTCCGTATATGCTGGGTCAAACCAGTAGGTAAGCAGCATTTTGGTTGTTGGTGTCACGCTTTCTATAAAGCTGCCATCTTCCCACGCGGCGTTTGCTCTGTCTGACACCGCTTTAGCAAATTTTAGAGGTGGGTATTTTTCTATGCCATTCATTTTTTAATCTCCAAAATTACTTCACTTTCTAGCCCAAAAACATCTACGGCTCGGATGGCTATTTTGCCGGAATTGCCTAGCGGTAACTTGGTCTTGGTAATAACACGTAGTGGGTCGTTATCGTTTTCGGTATTACCACGATAATCCTGCCAAACGCTTCTAAATGTTTTACCGTTATAATTCGGATCAACTGCCCAATATTCTATTAATGCTAGTGGGTCGCGGGCGATTACCTCGTTCATCTTTTCTCGGTTTTTCTGGTCTAGTGGCAATGAGTCTGCGGAAAGAATTACATAATTATCTAATTCAATTTCCACTTGACCATTCGTAACTACTGGTGGTTTTACAGTCAAATATTGAAGCGAGGTAAAACGCACGCCTGGCCTAATAGTGCCATCATCATCCACAGCTATTTGCCCCATCAATTTCTTAAATGTAGTCTTGCTTTTCAACTGGTCCAGTAAGTCTGGAGGAATAACTTGTATATTAAGGATTCCCTTGGTATATTCAGATATTGTTTCTAGGACTTGCCCAATATTCGGTGCGAAGTTCCAGCCAAGTATCGTCACTTTATCCCACCCGCCCTGAAAATTATTCATTTCGTCTAGAGCATCCATAATAGTTTTATAATTAACTAAAATAGTAGGTGATACTACCATCACTAGGTGCTTACTTCGTGGTATTTTGCCCAAATTACGTTTAGGATTGTCTTCCTGCCGAAAAGGAACGGCCCCAAAAAGCTGTAAGACTACCTGGTTGAGGTCGCCAATACGGTATCTTGTGCCAAAATTAGCGCTCATCTGTTCGCGTTGATAGTCACCAATAGATTGATAAAAGAATTCTTTGGATTCGTTATCTATAAAGCGTTTTCTCATTATCATCGTAGCTGGTTTACCAATGTCGGAAGTTATCCATTTACGGCCAAGCTTTTCTGCCACTGCGGCTGTAGTGCCAGAACCGCCAAAGAAATCCGCCACAATAGACCCTTCATTAGAAAAGGCTCGCATAACCCTATCTAACAATTTTTCTGGTTTTTGAGTTGCATATCCAGTTTTTTCAGTATTGCTATTTGGAGAAACTATTCCTATATCATTCCACCAGTCTACGGCCAAATTTTTTCGATAATGTCTTCCATTTTCATCAGTAAAATATTCAATTCTTGGGTCAAATCCCACTTCAATACCGTTCTGTATCAAGACATATCTTCTATAGTATTGCTCGTTAAATATATATTTTTGAGTTTTTCCGTAAACATAGATCGTGTCATGCTTTCTTCCGAAAGTTCTTTTTCCTAACCCGCCGCTCGTGTAACACCATACGATATCATTTATAAAATTATCTTTTCCAAAGATATCATCCAGTAGGATCTTAATATAGCTACCCATTCTATAATCAAGATGTATACAGATATTACCCTGTTCGCTCAAAAGCTCACGCATCAATACTAGCCTAGGATACATATATCTTAAATAAGCTATGGTTCCTTTAACATCTTCGCCGCCAACATTTCCGCTCCAGGTATCTGCATAAGCAAACTGCTCTAGAACTGTCGGTTTGCTATCTATATTAGTTCCTGGAAGTTCAATCTTTGTGCGATAGTCGGCTTTGCTATCATACGGAGGATCGATATATATTAAGTCAATTTTGCCTCGCATACTAGGCAATCCAGTTTCTGGATCGCCAGAAAGCAAGGCTTGCATAGCTAACAAATTGTCACCATATATCAATCTGTTAGTCCATATTGCATTGCGGTCCATAAACCCATCTCCGGCCGCTGCCAATGCTGCAGCGCCCAATGTCGCTTGGGCTCGGTCTTTGTTTGGTTGAACTAATTCGTTTGTCTGTAAGGTAACTCTGGATGCAGAAGAAAGCCCCTCTAAAATACGATTTGCTTCACGCCTTCCTTCGCTTACTACTTTTGGTAGTAGTTCAATCAGGCTACTCATGTTTTACCGTATTTTTTAGTGACATCGTTTACTCCTTTTCCTATTACCTTTCTGTAGCGATGCCTTCGATAAAAAGCAGACACCGTCTACCAATGTCTACCTATAATTCAGAGCGTTCGTAACGATGTCCTATAGCTGGCTTAGGTGCCTGCTTTCTAGCATCGTTAAGAACTCAAATATCGAACTCGTCCCGAATGCTCTTCGTAAATTTTGATTATAAGTAGACTCTTTTATTATAACATAAAGGGGGGTCCTTTCATAGCCGGCCTAGCCTCAACCACGCCTAAAAAATAATTTCAATTTTACCCTTACAATAGAATTATGAGTATTAAAATGATTAGTCCAGAAACATTTATCAAAACCTATGAGAATAAAAGCTATGACCAGTTGTTAGTCATCCGGCAATCGCTTTTAAACGACATCTATGCTTTTGAAACAGCCAAACCGAAAGATGCGCCCGAAAGCAATATACCGGTTTGGCCGGCAGAAGAGGTTGTATATCAAAGCGATTTGAAATATCTAGCAAAAGTCTGCGAGCTTATCGCGGAAAAACATAGTTTAGAAAAAACTAAAGCCTAGATTTTTCTTATGCTATGACAGGTATCTAATGCGAAAAAATAGGCAATTCTTTGGTTGGTATCTATTCCAAAGACAATTCTATATGGATTATTGCCATAGGCCGCGTAATAGATATTGCCTTCTGGGAAAGCACATTTATTCAGAAACTTCTTATCGGTGCTTGGCCTCATTAACTCTAGCTTCCTGCATAATCCATTATTCTGTAGATCTTGTGCGGGATTTTGCGTAGTCAATAATTCGGAAACTAGATTTTTTAATTTTGTGATTAAGTCTTTATTTTGGTATGCATCGTCTATTGGATAATCTTTAAAAAGATATCTAGAAAAATCCGGCAGAAAGCCTCTTACTGCTGAAGTTTTAGATTTTTGAGCTAGTTTTTGCTTTTTCTTTGCTATCATCTATAAAGTTGCCGCTTCTTTTAGTAGGTTGACATCGATAACTTTCTTATCGCCATTCCCACCAGCGTAAACTTTATCCCATGCGGAATTCTTCTCATGAGTTTTTTCCACCAAACCCCAAGCTGAGTATTTTTGATATTTATTCCACATCTCATCAAGAAAAGCCTTAATATCGTCCGGAATATCGCTCAAATCTTCAAGAGCTATATCAAATTCAGTTATTACATAAGCACCACAGCCTTTTAGCCAGTCATATACTTCTTTTACTACCGGGCCATATTGCCACGCTTGTATCTCCTCATCAAAAAGCTTTTCTCCATGCTTTTTTAAGTATTCTACCTGAGTAAAATACAACAATTTCTGGAGCTTTAAATTAGTTAAATCATTATTTCCACTTAGCTCTTTATTTCCATCGCCAAGGGCATTAGCCTTCGAGATGAAATATGACGCCACCTTTTTTGCTCCAATCATGACAACTCCTTATAATGCTTATATTTTAACATAAAATATTATTTTTGTAAAGGGGTAATTCTCTTGTTTTGCTTTTATATTACTATTATACCATAAGCATAATTGAAATAACCCTCAAAAAATATGATTAAAACCGGGTTGTATATGCTTGTGTGCATATTATGTAATCAAAATGTGATATAATAAAGTAGATCTCAGCTATTTGGCCTGCCAAACTGGTTGATAGGCGAAATAAACGGGATTTTCGCTAGTAAGTGAGTCTATTATTAAGGTTCTGACTTCGCTTACAATGGCGTACCACAAAACGAAACCCAAAAATCGCCAGCACAAACTGGCGATTTTTTCAGGCAGGGAAGGACTATTTATCGACCACTTCGCCCTCGACCAGCTCGTCTTTGTCATCCGACTTAGCACCAGCACCATCACCAGCCTTTGCCGACTCTTCCTTGGCAGCTTCTTGATATAGTTTAGCCCCAATCGGCATAATCTTGTCGTTCAAATCTTTGACCGCCTGCTCATACTTATCCTTGTCTGCCGATTCGTCGTTCAAAACAACCTTAGCCTCTGCAACCGCTTTCTTGATGGTCTCCTTGTCCTCGTCGGAAATCTTGTCTTTAAACTCATCCGGCATTTTCTCGGCCTGATAAATAGAGTTCTCGAGCTGGTTTTTGGCGTCAATTCCCTCACGCTTTTTCTTGTCCTCCTCGGCGTACATCTCGGCTTCCTTTTGCGCCTTTTCGACGTCCTCCTTGCTCATATTACCAGAATTCTGAATGGTAATGCTCTGCTCTTTGCCCGTCCCCTTATCCTTAGCAGTCACATTCAGAATACCATTAGCGTCAAGGTTGAAGGTAACCTCAATCTGCGGCACCCCACGCGGAGCCGGTGCAATCCCGTCGAGAATAAAACGTCCAAGCGACTTGTTATCCTTGGCAAACTCGCGCTCGCCCTGAAGCACGTGGATCTCCACCTGTGGCTGATTATCCGAAGCGGTAGAGAACACCTGCGACTTAGACGTCGGGATAGTAGTATTACGGTCAATTAGCGGAGTACGCACACCACCCATCGTCTCAATACCGAGCGTCAAAGGCGTCACATCAAGGAGCAATACATCCTTCACATCGCCCTGCAGCACGCCACCCTGAATCGCCGCACCGACCGCCACGACCTCATCCGGGTTGACCCCCTGCATCGGATCTTTGCCAAAGATGGCCTTAACCTTCTCCACTACAGCCGGCATCCGGGTCATACCACCAACCATCACGATTTCGTCAATATCCTTAGCGCCGAGCTTCGCATCCTTCAGGGCCTTCTCGACCGGGCTAGCCAGCCGATCCAGCAACGGCGACACCAGCTCCTCAAGCTTCGCCCGCGTCAGTGTATGCTCAAAATGCTTCGGGCCATCCGCATCCGCCGACAAGAACGGCAAGTTAATATCCGTCGAAGTCGACGACGACAGCTCCTTCTTGGCCTTCTCAGCCTCATCCTTCACCCGCTGCATAGCGGCCGCATCCTTGGTGATGTCAATGCCGGATTCCTTCTTAAACTCATCCACCAGATAATTCACCAGGATATTATCAAAATCTTCACCGCCAAGGTGAGTATCACCATTCGTCGACATCACCTCAAACACCCCATCCCCCAGCTCCAAAATCGACACATCAAAAGTCCCACCACCAAGGTCAAAGACCGCGATTTTCTCGTCTTTCTTGGACTCCAGCCCATAGGCCAGCGCCGCCGCCGTCGGTTCATTGATAATCCGCTTGACTTCCAGACCAGCGATTTTGCCAGCATCCTTGGTTGCTTGACGTTGCGAATCGTCAAAGTAAGCCGGCACTGTAATAATAGCCTCGGTCACTTTTTCGCCCAAAAACGCTTCGGCGTCGGCTTTGATTTTAGACAAAATCATCGCAGAAATCTCTTCCGGCGTGTATTCTTTACCGTCCATTTCCACTGCCACACCGCTACCTTTCTTGACGATCTTATACGGGCTGATTTTCAGGTCACGTTGCACCTCTGGGTCATCAAACTTCCGTCCGATCAACCGCTTGATACCATAAATGGTATTCTTAGGGTTAGTCACCCGTTGGCGTTGCGCCACCTTGCCCACTAGGCGCTCGCCCTTTTTTGTCACCGCTACCACCGACGGGGTAGTGCGATCCCCCTCTGCATTCGTAATCACCTCCGGTTTACCCACCACCATATATGCAAACGCACTGTTGGTCGTACCGAGGTCAATACCGATAATTTTGCTCATATTATATACTCCTTTACTTTTATTCTGGCACTCTACCATTAAGAGTGCTAATCTACCTCTATTATAGCAAACTAGCAGACGCTTGTCAAGACTGCTAATACAGGGTTATCCGCAAAATTGTGTTATAATAGAACCATGGCAATCGAACGACTAGTAGAACCCACCTTGTCCCAAACCACTCCCGAAGAAGAGCGCATGGAAAACACCCTCCGTCCCACCACTTTTAGCGATTACGTCGGCCAAGAGCATCTCAAGAAAAACTTAAAACTCGCCATCGACGCCGTCAAAAAGCGAGGAAACAATAACACTCTCGACCACGTCCTCTTATACGGCCCGCCCGGCCTCGGCAAAACCACCATGGCCGGCGTCATCGCCCACGAGCTCGGCGCCAACCTCCGCGTCACCTCCGGTCCCGCTATCGAGCGCGCCGGCGACCTCGCCAGTATCCTCACCAACCTCAAAGACGGCGATGTCCTCTTTATCGACGAAATCCACCGCCTCCGTCGCGCTGTCGAAGAGGTCCTCTACTCCGCCATGGAAGATTACAAGCTCGATATCGTCATCGGCAAAGGCCCCGCCGCCCGCTCCATGCGCCTCGACCTGCCAAAATTCACCGTCATCGGCGCCACTACCCGCACCGGCTCCCTCGCCGGCCCCTTACGCGACCGCTTCGGCATCATCCACCGCCTCGAATATTACAAAGAGCCCGAAATCGAGCAAATCATCACCCGCACCGCCCACATCTTAAGCACCACCATCATGCCAGAAGCCACCAGCCTCCTCGCCACCCGCTCTCGCCTCACTCCCCGCATCGCCAACCGCATTTTAAAACGCGTCCGCGACTACGCCGACGTCAACGGCAACGGTATCATCGACACAGTCGTCGCCACAAAAGCCTTAAACCTCATGGAAATCGACCAGCTCGGCCTCGACCCCGCCGACCGCAATATGCTCCGTCTCATGTACGACAACTACGGTGATCGCCCCGTCGGCCTCTCCACCATCGCCGCTTTAACCGGCGACGAAACCACCACCATCGAAGATTTCTACGAGCCCTACCTCTTAAAACTCGGCCTCCTCGCCCGCACCCCCAAGGGTCGCGTTGTCACCGAAAAAGGCTACAAACATTTACAAAATACCCAAAATGTGGTATAATGGAAGCATTAATCAGGAATCAGACTATGAGCGAAAACCTCACCCAAATCCGTCACGACCGCAGCGTCAAGGATTTTCCTTTTCTTAAGCTCGAACCCGACGAATACGTCGAATTCGCCTTTAAACGCGCCCGTATTTCCCTCGCCCTCATTCTCGGTGGCCTCGGTCTCGGCGCTATTATTATACTACTCGCCTGGCTCATCGCCCTCATCGGCCAGCCCGCCCTCGACCAAATGGGCGCCAATTTCATGTATATTATCCTCGGCACCCTCATGGCAGTTGTGTTTTTTGCCTGCCTCATCACCTTCATAATTTACCGTGGCAACCGCCTCTTTATCACTAATAAACACGTCATCCAAATGGTCATGACTTCCCCCCTCGCCAGTTCCGTCAATCTTATCGATCTCCCCAGCGTCGAGGACGTCAGCTTCCACCAAAACGGCCTCGCCCAAAAGCTCTTCGGCTTTGGCACTCTCCGCCTCGCCACTATCGGCGACGAGACCACCTACACCTTCAAAGATTCCGACATTAAACCCGAAGAGCTCAAAGCCATCTCCAAGCTCATCACCGAAGCCAAAGAAAAAGCTGCCCAAAAAGCCAAACACTCAAATTAGTGTTCCCTATTCTGTTTGACGAACGTGTCTTCTTTCTCTAACTTCGCCTTCAAGGTATACCCTTGACACTTTGCGTTCACGCAGTTCACCGCCTGATATGAGTACGACGACAACGAGTCCCCCAGCGCATACCCCGATGGGTCCACAAACAATTTCGCCTCAACCACCGGCAACACTTCCGCCGCAATTACCTCCGGATAATACTTATGCTCCGCATAAAAACTCTCCTCTAGCGCATAATAAAATGCATTCACCGCCGTCTTTCGCTCCTCATCCCGCGAAAACGCCTCGACGTCCGCTTTTTGTATCATCACCAACACAAAAAGTAGCGACAAGAAAACCGCTACAATCACAAACTCAACAATCGCAAAACCTTTCTTCATGTCAATGTCAAACTAACCATCTGGTGGTACCGGGTGGAATCGAACCACCGACCTCGGGCTTATGAGTCCCACGCTCTAACCAGCTGAGCTACGGTACCATACCAGATATTATATCACACTTTCCCCCTCCCCGCAACCACTTGTACTGGTTCAAGACATTTGAGATTTTTTAAGGTCTCCTCTTGTATTAAATTATATCACACATTCATTCGGGGTCATATAATTATACCACATCGCCACCAACATCGAGGGAAGCAACACAATATGCAGCGCATTCGGTAACCCCGAGAAAAAGCACAGCGACACCAGATATGCCGCCATCGCACCCATCAAAACCGGCACCGCCACCCCGCAACGTTTCAAAACCACAAGAACCACCGTCACTAGCGTCACCGCAAACAGCACCACCCCCACCACCCCCGTCTCAAGTAATATCGTTATATATTCATTATTGATAATCTCTCTCGTCGTGTCAATCGCTCCATATTCATACATTGCCCTTTGCGCTCCACCTATTCCCACGCCAAACATTATCGTTTGCGGATTCTGCTTCCAAGTCTTCAGCGCCGCTCGCCACATCAACAGCCTTAAATCCGTTGACGCTTCCACGTATCCATCAAACACCGCGCCCTCACCCACAGTACCCACTACCTCTCCATCTAGCTGCGTGCTTAGTTCATCTTCGACTTCGTCCATCACGTCACGCATTTCCCCATCCGCCCTCTCCGTCAGCTCATTCTTCTTTACTTGACTCCCACCAACATCAACCACTCCCAACGTCACTTGGTTTATCACCTTGCTTATCCCAGATATATAAGTATCGTCCGTAGGCGACACTTCAGCAAGCACCCCCTGCAAATTTAACGCCAGCAAAAAACCTACCAACATTACCAGCCACAACCACAATATCCGACACCTCCGCATCTGCCATATTTCCGTTATCGTCAATACCACTGCCCCCGCCACCAGCGCATAAATCGCCCCACGCGACATCGTCAAAAAGATAGTCGCAACAAAAACCAAAAAACAAACCAGCAAAAATCTAAAACTCAAAAAGCCTAAACCGGCTCTTTCTTTTTCGCTCCTCATAAACGCAAAATACGCGCTTACCATCGTCGGCAAGAGCAAGAGATTACCCATAAATTGTGGCTCCGCCGCCCACCCATTCGGATGCGGAAACCCAAACACTTTATATACGCACCCATCACATAATAATGTCTTCGCCTGCTCCATGCCAGCCACATCCAAAATACATTGCACCACACACCATACGCAACTTGCTAAAGCAGCTCCAAAAAATACTCGCCAAAACATTCTTCGCACACCATCATTGCAAACTTCTCGCCACAATACCGAAGTTCCCAATACCGCTATATATAACAGCCATACCACTCCCATTTCTAGCACTCCCCTCGCAAAATCTCGCGTATAGGCAAGTGTCAATGTCAAAAAAACAGGGAACACCAACCATTTCCACCCTCTGATAATTTCTTTCGTCTTTTTCTTGTTAAACACTAGTACTGCAGCCGTAATATCAAATATCACCAACCATATTAATGGCAAAGAAAGCTCAAAATTCATCGTCTCGTTACTGCCCAAAGCAATCACTGGCCAATAAGAAAAATACAATACCAATGGCATAATACACAAAAGAAAACAGAAAACCTTTTCGAGGCTCAAAAAACCTAAAACATTATTTTGTTTTTTCATTTATTACCTCCCGCATTTCCCGCTCAAACCTTTTTTCCGAAAACTTCTCCGCACTCTTCGCTACCTTATCCGCGTCAAACTCCATTCCCTCAAACCGCAAAATCCCCTCGCACAAACTTTTCACCGTCTGCTTGCCAAACAACACTCCATTCGCCCCATCTTTCACATAGTCCAGCGCCCCGCCCGCCCCATATGCCACCACCGGGCATCCCGTAGAGAGCGCCTCCACCGGCGCAATCCCAAACGGCTCCATACTAGGGAACAAATACCCCCACGCCCCCGCCAAATATCCCGCCAATTCCTCCGCCCCCATCACCGGCAAAAACCGCACCAGCGGGGAACCATCCTTACTCACCGCCCCCTCCGCCATCCGTACCAACTTCTTATGCTCCGGTCCCTCCCCAATCACCAAAAGCGGTCGCGCAAGCTTCACGCACGCCCTCACCGCCAAGTCCAGCCGTTTCCAGTTTACCTGCCGACTCGTCACAATATAATAATTCCCTTTTTCCTTTTGACTTTTACCATTTTTTATGTTAAAACTAGAAATATCGACAGGGGGATTGACCACTACTGCTTCCCTCTCGTAATATTTCAAAATCAACCCCTTCGTATATTCACTAATCGTCACAAACTCATCCACCTCCGAGGCCGCCTCAAAATCTCGTCGCCGCAGAGGTTTTACCAGCAACTTAAAGCACACCCGCACCAGCGGATTCAGCACCCCAAACCCCGGGTTTTCCACATACCTATCATACATCTGCCAATAATACTGCGTCGGTGCATGGCAATAGCAGATATGCTTTGCCCCTGGCTTCGACGCCCTCACCCCTTTCGCCTCCGCCCCCGTCACCGAAATCACCAAGTCATACTCAGATAAATCCAACCGCCGAAACCACCTCTGCCGAAACACCCCCAAAAGCCTCCGCATCCCCGCCGGAAAAATCTGCAACCACCCCGTCCGCACTTCCGCATCGCAAAACCAGTCAATTCCCCGTGCCGAATACTGCGACGTATAAATCGGCGCCTTCGGATACATCCGATGAAAGGCTAATAGCACTTTCTCCGCGCCACCCACATTCGTCAGCCAGTCGCACACCAGCGCTACTTTCATTTTGCCCCCTCACCCCGAAGTACCGTCACTATAGTCCGCCAAAAAATCTGCGTATCCAGCATCACTGACCAATTCATCACATAATATATATCTAGCGCCCTCCGCTCTTCAAACGAAATATTCCGCCGTCCACTCACTTGCGCCAGCCCCGTCAACCCCGATTTCACCGACAAAATCAACGACCGATCCCCATAGTCCCGCAGTTCTCCCGGCAAAAGCGCCCTCGGCCCAATCAGCGAAATATCCCCTTTCAGTATATTGAACAATTGCGGCAGTTCATCTAGCGACGTCCGCCTGAGGAACTTCCCCACCCCCGTAATCCGCGGGTCATTTTTCATGTAATCCCCATCTCGCCGATACTTTTTAATCAACCCCGGCTTCCCCATCGCCGAAAACGCCTCGTCCGCCGTCATCCCGCTCCACTCCGGCTTCATCGACCGAAACTTATAACACCGAAACTTCCGATTATATCGCGTCAGCCGCTCATCCGCATAAATCGCCGGCGCTTTCACATCCGACAATTTCACCACCAACCAAATCACTATCATCGGAATTGCGGCCACCACCAGTGCCACCACCGCAAACAAAAGGTCAAACGCCCGCTTAAACACTGCCGCTCCACCCGACAAAGGCGTCAATTTCACCAGCACCGCCGGCGTATTCCCCACCAGCTCCAATTCCCCAAAATGCGACGACAGCGCCGTCTCGCTCGGCACAAAATAATACAGCAAATGTCGCTCCGCCGCCTGCCGAAACACATATTCCGTCGACTTTTCATCCGTTTGAAAAATCACATCCACCTTCCCAGTCTTCAGCGCATCCTTAAGAGACGAACGCTGATACTTCTCAAGGTCATCTGGGATATATTTCTTCCCCGCTACTATCCCTGCAAGTCTCATCCCCGACTCTGGTGTCGCTGCAATATAGTTCGCCAGATATTCCGTGTTTTTGTTGTTACCTACCACCACCACCCGTTGCGTTCCGTAATCATTCCGAAACACCCACCGCATCAGCAGTCGCACTAGCACCCTCTCCACCACCAAAAACACGAATGCCAGTATCATTGACGTCACTGCCATTATCCGCACCGGGAACATATTTTCCCCCACGAAAAAATCGTGTACAATGAGTGCCGACACCGACAGCACCGCTGCAATGAGTAGCCTCGCAAACTCTGGCAATCTCGACTTCCCCAAAAATATCGCTTTTTTATAAAGCCCTAGCGCCGCCAGTATCACTAACATAATCGGCACCACCAGTATCACTGTCTGCACAAACTCAACCAGCTGCGAGTCAAACACATACGGCCGCGGGTCCACATGTACCCGTATCGCATACGCCACCGCAAAAGACAACGTCAACATCAACGCATCCCCAAGCACTAGCGCCACCCGCAATATATAATCGGACATTTTCCGCATACCCCTATTATACCATAGAACTTTCGTTACCGGTCGGCCCACTCTACCAACTTTTGCACCAACGCCCCACGCTGATACACCGTTTTATTTATATACCCATCCCAACGACCGATAAAAATCCTGCGCCGTCGGCAAATTCAAATTCTTCAGCGTCAAATTCGTCAAATCATCCACCATCACTACCGTAAACAAGGTTATCGCCAGCGTCAAAAACGCCCGTTTACTCATCCGCTGTGCAAGATACATACATTTCGGCAGTAGCCAATACATCAACGCCAGCGACGCCAGTCCAAAAATCGTCACGCTCAGCAAACATACAAACCCATCGATACTGCCAATCGCCCATATCCCGTCGCAATAATCCCAATACCGCGTCCCATGCCCCACTGTATAGACTATCCACCCAGAAAACCCCTCAAGCAATCCACATACTATCGCACTCACCACCCCCACCGCCCACGGATACTTCTTAAGTTTCCAACTCACTGCGATAATCAAAAGTGCCCCATACGCATAGATATTCATCCATGGCAATAAATTCCCGCCCTTAATATACAGATGCGAAAATCCGCCCTCAATTTCCGCCAGCAAAAACTCCCACACCCATCCGATAAACCCCGCCAGCACTATAATTAGCATCCCTACCCCCACCTTCTGCCATATCTCCAATTTTACCTCCCCATCCACGTACTTCCGAAAAAACTTCCGATATCCACCCTCAATTTTCCTGCTTCTGCCAGCACTCTGTCGCCCATTCTTCTTCTGCCCACTTTTATTCATATTCTCATTATATCACACTTTCCTCTTCCCAAAACGCCACTTTTGTGCTATAATTATATAGTGGTGAGGGCCGGTAGCTCAGCTGGTTAGAGCACGAGCCTCTTAAGCTTGGTGTCGTGGGTTCGAGTCCCACCCGGCTCACCAAACGAAGAAACTATTGAACCCGCCGCAAGGCGGTGTTTTTATAGCCCTTTTACGGTTGTATTTACTATTTCTGCTAGCTTTTCTTTATTGTCGACATCTTCCACAAAATACATCGGTTTCGCGCCGTCGTACGGAATCTCTTCGGTCATTTTGTATTGTT
>CAYNBW010000014.1:0-17287 GCA_964396015.1 uncultured Candidatus Saccharibacteria bacterium
TCAAAGCAACGGTAGCAACACTTGCCCTGATGCCGTAGATAGCTATACTATAGATTTAGCTGCACGTCTCCAATATACTCAGGATGCTGGTAACTATACTAATACTTTCATTATTACCGCAGTAGGCAACCAAATAGACTATTCCGTATCCTATACTGATGAGAGTTCCGCTTCTAGTGATATTCCAGCATCAGTAGAGAACAAAACCGACCAACTCTATATCACTCTCTCCAGCACTACCCCCACCAGAGATGGCTACACCTTCAAAGGCTGGTGTACTACTAGTACTGGTGCCGATGGCACTAACCCTTGCACCGGCACCACCTACCAACCCGGCGATGAGTACCCCATCAATCAAACCACCCAGAACCTCGCCACCCTCTATGCTATGTGGGAGAAAGATATGCTCGCCATACAGAACCTCGCCGACGATATGTGCGTTACTTCCGAACCTACTCTAGTCAAAGATACTCGCGATGGAAAAACCTATACTGTGCAACGCCTAGCCGACGGCAAATGCTGGATGACGAGTAACCTCAATCTAGCTGGTGGCACCGCACTAACTGCCGATGATACCAATATGGCTTCTGACTATACTATGCCTACTGCTAATGGCTTCCAGAGTGGCAATAAACTCCCGGCTTCTAGCACGAGTGGGTTCTCGAGTGAAACAATGGCGAACGTATATAATACTACGGGTAGTTATGGCGGTTATTACACTTGGACAGCAGCAACGCTAGGCTCGGGTTTAAGCATTACTGCAGATAATACAGACGCACCGTATAGCATCTGCCCGAAAGGCTGGAGGCTACCAACTTCTCGAACTACATCCGCCACCAACTGGCAAACCGCTTCAGATTTCTACACACTCGCACATCAATATGGCTTAGATAGTACTACTTCGCCTAGCGAAGATGATAACGGTTTCTACACGCAAGCTGGCCCCGGGACGACGCCGAATTTTCTGCTGGCCGGCTACCATCTCTCTGGCTCGCCCTCCAACGTTGGTAGCAACGGGTACTACTGGTCGGCTACTTCCAGTGGTACGGGCGCTCGGAATCTCGGCTTCAGTTCGAGTGACGTGAGTTCGGCGAGTCTCAGCGGTCGCAACAACGGGCTCTCGGTCCGGTGCGTGAAAAAATCCGATTTCGAAATTGATTTCGAAAGTGGCAACATGACCATGCAAGAAATCACTGACGAACAGCTCGCCTCCCTCCCCGACAGCGCTACCGGCCTTCTCAAAGACGTCCGCGACGACAAAACCTACACCGTCGCTAAAATCAACGGCGCCCTCTGGATGACCCAAAACCTCCGCTACGTCGGCGATACCGGCAGTGCTTCTGGCAAGATGACCATCAAAAGCGCAACCACCAATGTCAGTACAGATAAAACGCTCACCTACTATAGCTTAGACTCAAGCGATTCATCATACACTGATCACTGTGAATCTGCTAATAGCTACACTTACCCTTGCGCAAAAGCAGGTAAAGACGATAACAATAACGATACCGTCTGGTACAACTATGCTGCTGCCAGCGCTGGCACTATCACAGGTCCGTACAGCTCGGCAAATGCTACTCAGGATATCTGTCCCAAAGGCTGGAAACTTCCCACCGGTAATTCTTCTGCTGCTGGCGGAATTAACGGTATAACTTCTTACAAAGACGCCTTTAGTCCAGTTTATGGCGGGTACTACTACAATGGCTCCCTTAACAATGCGTCTACGAGCGGGTTCTGGTGGTCGGCTACGGCTGGCGATAGTACCCATCGTTACGCCCTGTACTACAACGGTAATCTGGATGCCAACCGCAGCAGTCGCTACTACGGGGACTATGTCCGCTGCGTCAAAACCCCTCCTACTATGCAAACTTATGATTTAGCTACTTGTCAGGCAGAAGCTAGTGACGCGCCAGTGACTTTACCTGATGAACGTGATGGTAAAGAATATACCGTCCGCTACATCAACGGTGCTTGCTGGATGACATCAAATCTCCGCTACCTCGGCGACACCGGCAGTACTTCTACCTCCATGATCGTCAAAAGCGCCACCACAAACTATAGTTCCGACACCACCAAAACTCTCAAAGATCTAGCTAATGGCTCTAGTTCATCTAGTGATTGCTACGGCACCTATATTAACGGTACCTCCTATACGGGTAACGGCTGGACTAACCTATGTGTACATGAAGGTACAGACAATAATGGCGACCCAACAGTCTGGTATAACTACTCTGCCGCCACTGTTGGCACTATTGCTACCAAAGGAGCAAATAGTACAGCTGCAACATATGATGTCTGCCCAAAGAACTGGCGCCTCCCAACTAATTCTGAACAGTCCGGTGTTACTAGCTACGCCACTGCCTTTAGTCCAGTTTACGGCGGGGCCTACAGCAATGGCTCCCTTAACAGTGCGACTACGGGCGGGTACTGGTGGTCAGCTACGGTTAGCGATGCTCGCACTCGTTACCACCTGAACTACTACAGTGGTAGTCTGGGTACCCTCTACCTCAGTCGCTACTATGGGCTCTATGTTCGCTGCGTCCGCACTTCTTAACGTTAACACTATCGCACCATGCATGGCAACATGGACCATCACCGAACATAAAACATTTCACCCCAAATCTTGCCAAAATGTTTCACATTTTGCACGACCAATCTTAGTCACTTTCGTAAACGATCGCCTCGCCCTCCCCGCCCCTTGCCAACCACTCTAACCTATGATATAATAGACCCATAATATCAGCTCAGCAAACGAGCCAACCCTCCGCCCGAGCGACGGGGAAGAGCCGCGTTTGCTTTAACCAAAGGAGTAATATGAGAGATTACGAACTCACTGTCGTATTTCATCCCGACCTCGAGATGAACATCGACCCCGCCCTTGACAAGGTCAAGAAACTCATCGCGACCTACCAGGGCGAAATTACCAAAGAGGAAACCGAAGGCAAAAAGCGCCTCAGCTACCGCATCAAAGGTCAAGATTTCGGCATCTATTACTTCTTCGACGTCAAGTTTCCGGCCGATATGCCGGGCAAACTCGATACGGTGCTCAACATCACCGACGAGGTTGTTCGCCACATGTTGGTCAAATCCGACCCTCGTCGTGCCAAGCTGGCTGCCCGCCAAAAGGCCAAGGCCAAGAGCACCGAAGAGGCTCAGGGCAAGCCTACCGAAGAAGTAACACCAACCGAAGAAAAAGGAGAATAATATATAATTATGCGTGGTTTTAGTAAAGCAATCATCACAGGTAACCTCACTCGCGACCCGGAGCTTCGGACTACTCCGAACGGCGCCAGCGTCTGCTCTTTCTCTGTCGCAGTTAACCGCACTTATCGCGGTACCGATGGCCAGAACAAAGAAGAAGTTTCTTACATCGACTGCGTCGCTTGGGGCAAGCTCGGCGAAGTGATCGCCCAGTACGCCAAGCGTGGTACTGGCGTCCTCGTTTCCGGTCGCCTCAGTCAGCGCAGCTTCGAGGGTAAGGACGGCGTCAAGCGCTCTCGTACCGAGATCGTCGCCGAAGATTTCAATTTCATCAGTTCTACATCTCGCGACGGTTCCGGTTCCACTGGCTATGCCACTGGCTCCAGTTATGGCACCAGCACTCCCAGCGCCACTTCTGCCGCCCCGGCCACTCCCAGCGACCCAGCTGACTTGGCAGACATCCCAGACGAAATCCCCGAGGGCGATATCGACCTCAATGATGTGCCATTTTAATCAAACCACGAAGGAAGGATAGTATAAAATGAAAAGATATAAAAACGACCCTAATCTCTATTTCGATTATCGCGATGTCAAGACTCTGCAACGCTATATCGACGCCTACGGTCGTATCGAGCCTATGAGCAAGACCGGCCTCAGCGCCAAGCAACAGCGCCAGCTCGCTACCGCAATTAAGCGCGCGCGCCACATCGCACTCTTGCCATTTGTTTCACAAGCCTAAAGAGAAAAGGAGAGAAAATGTACGGACCAACCGATTTAAAGAAAAACACTCTTATCACCCTAGACGGTCAGCCGTATAAGGTGGTAGAATACTATCAAAAAGTCATGGGCCGCGGTGGCTCCATCGTCAACGTCAAGGTCAAAAACCTCATCACCGGCGCTCTTCTCCCCAAGACCTTTAAAGGCCAGGAGAAAATCGAGCCCGCCGAGGTCACGACCAAAAAGGTTCAATACCTCTATCGCGATGACGAGAAGTTCTACTTCATGGACCCCGAAACCTTCGAGCAATACGAGCTTGCAAGTGACATGGTCGGCGACGCCAAAGATTTCATGAAAGATGGCGACGAGATGGAAATCGAGTTCTACAACGGCTCGCCCATCAACCTCCGCCTCCCCAAGAACCTCTGGCTCACCGTCACCTACACCGAGACCGCGGTCAAGGGCGACACCTCGACTTCTGTCATGAAGGACGCCACCCTCGAGACCGGCGTTGTCATCAAGGTCCCAGCCTTTATCAAAGAGGGCGACACCGTCTCGGTCGACACGGAGACTTACGAGTACCGTGAACGCAAAAAATAGAGGTTATCTCAAAATTGAAAGCGCCTCTCGTGCTTTCAATTTTGATGCCAACTTCAAGGGTAAAACCGTCCTCGACATCGGCTCTTCCACCGGCGGCTTCACCGCCTACGCCCTCGACCACGGCGCAGCTAAAGTCATCGCCGTCGAAAAGGGAACTAATCAAATGCAACCTCCTCTCCGCTTCGACCCCCGCATCGACCTCCGCGAAAAGACTGACATTTTTGATTTCACCTCGACCTCAAAACCTGACATTATCATCGCCGACGTCTCTTTCATCTCCTTGACAAAAGTCCTCAAATATGCTAAACTAAACTTAGCGCGTCCCGGCACGCAATTCTTGGTCATGTTAAAACCCCAGTTCGAAGCCACTCCAGCCCAGCTAAACAAAGGCGTCGTCAAGAACGAAGCTATCCGCCGCGGCCTCATCAAGCATTTCGAGTATTGGCTAAAACAAAACAACTTCCTCATCCTCGCCAAAAAAGACAACGCCCTCCCCGGCAAAACCGGGAATATCGAAAGATTTTATTGGTTAGCTCTTGCAAAATAAACCACAACCGTATATAATACAATCATGAACTTGTTACATGGCGTGGGCGACTTCTTTTCACTGGACATCGGTACCAATTCGATGCGTATTATTCAGCTTTTTGGTAATGAAAAGAGCGGCTGGACTCTTTCTAAATACGCTTATGTCCCAGTCGATGCCAATCTCACGACCGACACTACCGAACTCGGCAAAAAACGCCTCGGCGAGGCTGTCCTCGGCGCGGTCAATCAAGCCGGTATCAAGACCAAAAACGTCGCTCTCGGCCTCCCGGCCAGCAAGACATTTACCAGTATCGTCGAAACCGACACCCTCCCCGAAAAGGAACTCGAAAAGGCCTTCAAATACGAGATAGATAAATACGTCCCGATGGCCATCAACGACGCCAGGGCCGACTACGTCATTTTAGGCCCCAGCCCCAACGACCCCGCCAAAACCGAAGTTCTCGTTAGCTCTGTCGCCAAAGAATACGCCGAATCCACCATGGAAACCATCGAAAAAACCGGCCTCAACATCGTCGCCATGGAGCCCGAGCCCCTTGCAGCCGCCCGTAGTCTCGCCATCCCCGGCGCCATGGACGCTACCCTCATCGTTGATTTTGGCGAAAAATCCACCGACCTTGTCATCGTCTATAAAAACCAGCCTCGCCTCGTCCGTTCCGTCGCCGGTGGCTTCGTTCAATTAGTCACTGCCGTTACCACCGGCCTCGACGTCCGCGAGGATCAAGCCCGCCAGTTTATCCTCAAATTCGGCCTCACCGAAGACAAAATCGAAGGTCAAGTCTTCAAAATCCTGAGTGGCGCCCTCGACACCTACTCTGGTGAGCTCGCCAAATCCGTCCGTTTCTTCCAGACCAAGTACCTAAACGGCAAAGTCGGCGGCATCGTCCTCTCCGGTTATGCCTCCATGATCCCGCTTTTCGCTGAATACATCGAAGCCAAGACCGGCATCCCCACCATGAAAGGCAACCCTTGGCAGTCCGTCCGCACTACCCCCGAGCAGCAACAAGCCCTCGCCCCTGTCGCCAGCGAATTCGCCGTCGTCATCGGCTTATCAGAAAGGAGCAACGACTAATGGCCAAAGAAATTAACGTAAAAGAGCTCATCGGCAAAATCATCCCCAAAACTACCACCCGCCGTAGCCACCGCGAAATCAACCTTGTCCCCGACATCAAGGACGAAATGATTAAGACCTTAAAGCTTCGCAACCTCATCTTTTTCATCTGCATCGTAGTCGCCAGCGCCAGTGTCGGTACTAGCCTCGTCTTCCTCTCTATCGCCGGTGGACAGCAAGCCGCCGTCGATGGCAAGAAAAATATGCTCGCCGATCTTTCCAAGAAGCTGGGCAGCTACAGCGACCTTAGTAACTTCCTTACCATCAAGGACCAACTCGGCAACCTCGCCGAAATTAGTAACAACAAAAAACTCTTCTCCCGTACTTTTAATGTCATCGCCACCCTCCTCCCCAACACCGAGGGCACCATCCAAATTTCCGAGTTAAACGTCAACCTCTCCGGCGAGCCAACTTTCTCTTTCGACGCTCAGGCTGACGCCCCTGGCGGCGACGACGGTATCGACTACAATGTCCTCGACTCCTTCAAAAAATCCATGCAATACTTCCACTATGATTACGGTCGCTACGTCGACAAAGAGGGCGCCGAGATTCCGGCCTATTGTATCATCGAAAACGGCACCGACGGCGCCACCCTTCACGACGAAAACAACAATTATTACGCTTACTGGCTCATCAACGGCGAAGGTTGCAACCCTAGCGCTCCCGAAACCGACGATGAAGACGATTCCAGCACCAATAATTCCAATAATTCCAACAATTCCAGCAACTCCAACAATCCCAACAGCTCCAACTCTAACACCTCCGACACCGATACCGACACTAGTGCCGATACCACCACCCCCACCACCATCAACGGCTACGCCGTCGAACAATACGAAGGTCAAAGCGTTGTCCGCATCTGGCGCACTCCTCAGTACGAAAGTTGGTACAAGAACAAGTACCTCACCCTAGACGGTACCATCTCTGACGTCCCCCACTTCGAAAGCCAGTGCACTACTTACCAAGGCGTCGAAGTCGAAACCACCGTCAACACCGACCGTGGCACCAAGAAAACCACTCGCATTGACTGGACCCCGCAGTATAGCGACTCCTGCCTCCTTGTCCCCGATGGCCAAAATGGCATCAACATCACCGATTCCTCCAACGGTCGTGGCGCCGATGACGCTCTCGTCCTCCGCTTCTCTGCCATCATTACCTTAAACTCCGAGATTTTCAAGTTCAACAACCATCACCTTATCGCCATTCCTCCTGCCGGTCGCTTCAACGTTACCGACTCCTACACCCAAATCCAAAACATTTTCGCCGAACGCGCTGCCGACTGTGCCCCTGGCGACACTGCCTGTAGTAATAACACTAGAAACGAAGGAGGTAACTAATGGCCGAAGTAGCTTTTCTTAAACGCGCCAAAATCACCCAAGCCCAACAATATATGCTCTTCGCAGTCTTCGGTGCTGCCGTCGTACTCGGCGCCTCTGTTGCCATCATCATAAAATCGGTCAACAAAATTTCCTACAACTCTAACGTCATCGCCGAGGAAGAGAAGAACATCGTCGTCTATTCCAACGCCATCAAAGACATCGGCGTCTGTCCCAAGCCCTCCGGCACTATTTATAGTAGCGAAGAATTAAACAAGTGCAACCCCGACAATGTCCAAGCCTCACGCGTCCCCAACACTCTCCGTAGCAACATCTTGACCAGCATGGCAGCCAACACTGCACTCAACTCGGTCGACAAAAGCCTCCCTTCCGTCTGCACCAATTCCAAAACCGGCAAAAGCTACACTTACGAAGAACTAGAGGATATTTATAATGATGCCACCACCGACGCTGAAATCTCTGCCGCCAGCGACCTCATCGAAACTTGCTCCGCCCTCCGTGTCATCCCCGACGCCCTCCCCGCCTTCAAGAACGAAGAAGCCCTCCTCGCCTCGCTTAACAAAATTTTCCTCGACTCCGGCTGGCATCCCGAGTCCCTCAGCCCTACCGGTGACGTCGCTCTGGCTGATTTCGGCACCAACCTCAACGTCATGTCGCTTCGCCTCTCCGTCGAAGCCAACACCGGCATCACCAAGACCGTCTTATCCAATATCGAACGTTCCATCCGCGAGTTCAACATCAATCGTGCCACTATCGAATGGGCCAGCTCCGAAACCCTCGTCATCCAAGCCCAGGCCAGCGCCTACTACATGAATGAATCCGCATTACAAGAAGCCACTAAAACCGTTAAACAAGGAGGAAAATAAATGAAAGCCGATTTAGCCACATCCATCGTCGTCGCCGTCATCGGTGGCGCCATCGCCTTTTTCGTTGCCAACTTACTTATCCCCGGATTTTCTGATGTCCAGTTCAAGACCATTTCCGGCAAAGCCGACTACTCTCTCGCCGACCCTGACCCAGAGATTTTCAATTATCGTGCTCTCAATCCTACTGTAGAAGTTTACGTCGGCGAAAACACCACTAGCATCAACGTGGAGGAATAGCAAATGGCCGTTCTTACCAAAGACGCAGAAGAACGCATTATCGGCCTGCTCCTCGCTGAGGGGCTTGCCGACCCTGCCCTCACTGAATCCGCCAAAAGTCAAACCGCCGAAGGGCAATCGCTCCTGAACAATTTAATTACTCAGAATCTCATTACTCCCGATATGGTTTCCCACGCCATCGCCGCCATCATCGGTGTCCCCTACGTCGAGCTTAAAAACATCACTCTAGACCAAGACATTCTCACCAAAATTCCCTACGAAGCCCAAATTCGTGCCATGGCCATCCCCCTCGGCGAAAAAGACGGTATTTTGAATGTCGCCATGTCCGACGTCACCAACGTTCAACTCACCGATTACCTGTCAAACCTCATTAACCAACCCATTCGCGTCTGGATGTCTTCCGAGCGTGGCATCCGCGAAATGCTCGAAAAGAACCACGGCGATTTCACCGGCGTCAAAGAAGCCGTCCGTGAAACCAAAGCCGAAGAGGCTGCTGCCGCAGAGCAGTCCAACGTCAAAACCATCGTTCAGGACTCGCCCATCAGCAAAGCGCTCACCACTATTTTGAGTTATGCCGTCAAGACCAAATCTTCCGATATTCACATCGAACCCCTAGAAGACGCCCTTATCATTCGTTGCCGCATCGACGGCGTCCTCCGCAAAATCATGGAACTCCCCAAAAACGTCGCCCCCGCCCTCGTCTCTCGCGTCAAAATCCTTAGTAACCTCAAAATCGACGAGCACCGCATCCCCCAGTCTGGCCAGTTCACCGTTCTGGTCGAGGACAAAGAAGTCGACCTCCGTATCGAAGTTTCGCCCGTCACTTGGGGTGAGCAAGTCGTTATTCGTCTACTCGACAAGACCGGCACTACTCTCGATATCAAGCAAATGGGTATGAGTGGCCATGCCCTCCGCGACGTCATGGAGGGCATCAAAGAACCCAACGGTATGATTTTGACCTCCGGTCCTACCGGCTCGGGTAAATCCACCACCCTCTATGCTCTCATCCAGCAGGTCAAGTCCGAAGAAATCAACATCGTCACCATGGAAGACCCGGTCGAGTACAAAATGGACGGCATCAACCAAATCCAGGTCAACGTCGACGCCGGCCTCACTTTTGCTTCCGGTCTCCGCTCCATCCTCCGCCAGGATCCCGACGTGGTCATGGTCGGCGAGATTCGCGACAACGAAACCGCCCAGCTCGCCGTCCAAGCCGCCCTCACCGGTCACCTCGTTTTCAGCACCCTCCATACCAACTCCGCCGCCGGTATTCTCCCGCGTCTTCTCGATATGGGCATCGAACCCTTCCTCCTCGCCTCCACCCTGAACGTCGTCATCGGCCAGCGCCTCGTCCGTCGCGTCACCGAAAAGCGCGAAATGTACAAATCCTCCGAAATCGAAACCCAGTCCATCAACGACATCGTCGGCCACCTCATCCCCAAGACCAAAGAAGAAGTCGCCACCGTTTCCGAGGACCTCGGCTATCCCGGTCTCCCCATCAAAAACGACGAATATTATATGCTAGCCAAGGGTATGGACACCAAAGAAACTCCCGGTGGTTATAAAGGTCGCGCCGGGCTTTACGAAACCATCGTCGTCGATGAAGACATCCAGAAACTCGTCACTTCTCAGGCTACTTCCGCCGAGATTATGCGCGCCGCCAAAGAAAAGGGAACTATTACTATGCGCGAAGACGGCATTCTGAAAGTCCTCTCCGGCATTACCACCATCGACGAAGTAAATCGTGTAGCTAGTGACTTAACATAAAACTTATGTTATAATAGAATCATGGAAAATAGTGGGCAATCTCAAACCAAACCAAAAATCGAAACTCTCCTCGAGGAATGCGTCCGTCGCAACGCGTCCGATATTCACATCCAATACGGCCTCCCGCCAATCCTCAGAATTGACGGCGCCCTCGCCGCCATCCCCAACATGCCAGTCTTAAACGAAGAAATGTTGCAGGATCTCATCTTCGCCACCATGGACGAAGACCAGCAAAAGATTTACATGAAAGACAAAGAGTTCGACTACTCCTTCGCCTTTGGCGACATCGCCCGTTTTCGTGTTAACGCTTTTCATGAACGTGGCAAAAAGGCTGCTGCTCTCCGGTTAATCCCCAATCAAGTCCCGGCTCTCGATACGCTCGGTATGCCCGCCGTCGTCGAGACTTTTGCCGAATTCCCGCGTGGCCTTGTTCTCGTCACCGGCCCTACCGGCTCTGGTAAATCCACCACTCTTGCCGCCCTCATCGACAAAATTAACCGCGAGAAATCTCGCCACATCATCTCCATCGAGGACCCAATCGAGTTTACTCACAAATCTCAGCGTTCTGTCGTCGTCCAGCGCGAAGTTCACTACGATACTTTCAGTTTCTCCGCCGCCCTTCGCTCCGCCCTTCGTGAAGACCCCGACGTCGTACTCATCGGCGAGATGCGCGACCTCGAAACCATCCAGTCCGCCATCACTATCGCCGAGACCGGCCACTTAGTCTTCGCCACTCTTCACACCAACTCTGCCGCCCAGTCCATCGACCGCATGATCGACGTCTTCCCACCTCATCAGCAACCCCAGATTCGCTCTCAGCTCGCCAATATGCTTATGGCTATCTGCGCCCAGCGGCTAGTTCCGGCGGTTGCCGGCGGTCGTGTAGTTGCCGCCGAGATTATGGTAGCAAACCCCGCCATCCGTGCTCTCATTCGTGACGGCAAGACCTTCCAGATCGATACCGCCATCCAGACCGGCGCCGACCAAGGCATGCAGACCATGGACCGCACTCTCGCCAAGCTTGTCCAATCCGGCACAATTACCTACGATGCCGCTCGCGAGTTCGCCGTCGACATGACCGAGCTAGATAGATTAGTGAAAGGTTAAAGGTGAAGCGCTACAACTACAAAGCAAGGGAAAAACAAACCGGCAAAATCGTCAAAGGCTCCATCCAAGCCGACAACGAGCGCACCGCCGGCCGCCTACTCCTTGAGCAGGGCTTTATTCCACAGTCCGTAGTTGAGGACGGCGCCGACGCCATACCTATCCTCAAGACCACCAGTCGTGTTACTACCAAGGACCGCATCGTTTTCACCCGCCAACTCGCCACCTTGATTGGTGCCGGGCTTCCGCTTTCCGCCTCTCTCCGTACCGTCGCCAACCAGACCGAGTCCAAGGGTATGCGCGCCATCACCGAAGAAATTATCGCCACCGTCGAATCTGGCAAATCGCTTTTCGAAGCCTTTTCCGCCCACCCCAAGGTTTTTAACGGTGTCTATCTCGCCCTCATCCAAGCCGGCGAAAAGTCCGGTACTCTCGACATTTCGTTAAAACGCCTCGCCGACCAAGAGGAAAAGGACGCCGCCATGATGAGCAAAATCCGTGGCGCCCTTGTCTATCCCGCCATCATTTTAGTTGTCATTCTCGCTGTGCTTGCCTTCATGATGATTATGGTGGTCCCGCAGGTCCAAGGGCTCTACGAGGACATGGGCGAAGAACTCCCCAGCATCACTCAAATTCTCGTATCCATCAGCGAATTTTTCGGTTCGTTCTGGTGGCTCGTTCTCGGTATTACCGTCGGTATCATTTTTGGCGCCTACACTTTAGTCCAGCGTACCACCTTCGGCCGTCGCGCCATGGACTCCTTCAAAATCCACGCCCCCATCTTCGGCAAACTCTTCCGCAAACTCTACGTTTCGCGCTTCGCTCGCACCGCCGAGATGATGTTAGCCAGTGGCGTCCCCATGCTCGAGTCTATCACCATTTCGATTGACGCCGTGAATAACGTCGTGGTAGAAGATGAGTACAAAAAATCCCTCGACATCATCAAAGGCGGCAAAAACCTCTCCGAGGGTCTCGCTGAAAGGGAATACATGCTCCCACTCGTCCCACAAATGGCGTCCATTGGCGAGGAATCCGGTAAAATCGACGAAATGCTCGGCAAGGCCGCCCAAGTCTACGAAAACGAGCTCGACGAGCAAGTCAACAACATCTCCACCATGATCGAGCCTATCCTTATGGTCATCATGGCCGGCCTCATCGGCGTCGTCGTCGGCGGCACCCTTCTCCCCATCTACTCCCTCGTCTCCTCCGTCTCCGCCTAGATCTTCTTCATTGACATCTCGTAGCCCGAATGATAAAATTGAACAAAGGATTTACAATATGCAAAATACCAATTTTACTGTCGCCAAAGCCAAATTCGACCAAACTTATCAGCGTCTAGACAAATGCACTTCTCCAGTCCCTATGCATTTAACGCGCGATAAAGTCATGCAGATCAAAGGTAAAACCGGCGGCAAAAACGAAGAATATTATCGCCAGCAATTCATCCACGCGTTAATTGACTCGGGCATGTACCCAGAAGCTTGCATCGGTGCCGAAGTCCAGTTCCCAAAAGGCAATAAAAACTCCGCCCCCATCAAATTTGATGCCGCGGTTTTCGATAACCAGATTTGGTTTGAAAAATACACCAATTGGCATCAGAATAATCACCAAAGCGATTTAGACTGGCTCCGTCAGCACCTCATTTGCGTCATCGAATTCAAAAACGAAGACGCCAAGGAGATTGAAGTTGTTTACAATCAGCAATTAAAACCCGCCCTAAAGGAAGCCGAATCAGATTTCGTCCTCGGTGTTATCTACGACACCGAGCGCCTTTACTTGTTTAAGAAGAAACAGCATCTCTTTCTCCGCTTCGACGAATCCCTCAACCAAAAAGGCGACGCCAGCGGCATTAAAGAACTCTCTCTCCATCTTCCCGACGCCTACAACAAAATCCCTACTTTCGATCAACTTATTCGCAGAATCAACAATTTTACCATCGACCGCTCCCGTCGCACCATCGATGACCTCGAAATCATCAGTGGCGTTTACAACAAGCAGCTCACCGACGGCATTTCCAATATCCTCCGCGTCATTGACAAAGCCGGCATGAACGACACTCGCGGCTACGAAATCTTCATCCAAACTCTCGCCCTCAAGATTTACGACGAAAAGGCCAATCAAAAATCCCTCCCCGCCGAGCAGTCGTACCTGCAGTTTTATCAAACTCCCGCCGAGAGGCTCCCGCTTGCTAACCAAAACCAGGTGAACTTACAATTTTACATTTCCGACTCCGAGATGGCTTTTTCCACTCTCGCCGACGAAAACGTCCAAGCCTTCATCAGCCGCATGAAAAACCTCTACCAAAATGCTGCTACCGAGTATCACTACATTTTGAATCGCACCGTCAACGAAACCATCAACTGGGAAAAGATCGAACACGTTCGCATCGTCAGCGAAATCGTCAACGAATTCCAAGATTACAGCTTCGTCAAATCCGAAAAGACCGATTTGTATCAACTCGTATTCTACAAATTTGCTAATGAATTCAAAAAAACCGACAAAGGTCAGTTCATCACCCCCATCCACTTAATCGATTTTCTGGTCAAAATCATCAATCCTAAGCGTGGCGAAACCATCATCGATCCTACTTCTGGTATTGCCGACTTTCTCTCCGTATCTTACGTTAATTCTGGTGGCAAATTATCCGACGGCAATCTTTACGGTGTCGACAACGACAGTGACATGATTCGCCTCGCTCAGCTCAACATGCTGCTAAACGGCGATGGCAACGCTCATCTCGCTTTCAAGCCCGACAAGGGCTCCATCGTCTGGAAGTTTGACGACCGTGGCGATCTTGTCCAGCTAGACCCTCGTCTTCATCGAAACGGCAGTTGGGATAACTGGAAAGACGAAACTAGACTTAAAAAGTTTGACGTTGTATTGACTAACCCACCTTTCGGCGAAGATCGCAAATACGAGCCTAGGACCGATGCTGACAAAGAAATCATCGAAATGTATGAACTTTGGAATGTCGCCCGCAGCGGCAACTGGATCGACCTAGGTCTCGTTTTTCTCGAAAACGCCTACCGCATCTTGAAGGAAAACGGTCGCCTCGGCATCATTTTGTCCAACTCCATCGCCTCTATCGATCGTTGGAGCGAAGCCAGAAAATGGCTCATGGAGCGCATGCGCATCGTCGCTCTATTTGATCTTCCGCCCAATATTTTTGCCGACACCGGCGTCAATACTACCATGCTTGTTGCTTATAAACCAGCGCCCAGCGACCTCGCCACTCTCCAGCAGAAAAATTACGAGGTCTTCATCCGCGATATTAAGAACGTCGGCTACGAAGTCCGTACTGCCAAGCGAGTCAAATTCTTCAACCCTATTTACAAAATCGACCACCAGACTTTTGACCCCGAGGTCGACGAGAATGGCAATCTCAAACTCGACGAAGACTTCACTAGTACCATTAAGGACTTCAGGGTCTGGTGCAAAAGTCAAGAAGAAACTTTAAAGCGTTTATTTCTAGGCTAAACTATGGCTACTTATCACGATATTATCGAGCACCAGTATAATCTATCCCCGCACCAGCTGGGACTTTTGGCATACTCCAACCCAAATGTCTTTCCGTTACGTAGTCTCTTGTCGCATGAGCTCACCGCAGGAGATAACGGTACCGACATCGGCAGCGACAATTACCTCAGGGCTTCTGATTATATTTTTATCAAGGCTAAAGCCGCTAGTTCCGAAAGTTACACCATCGACCTGACTTCTCCAGAATCATTTGAATTCATGAACCGTCATGCATTCAAGCCCCAGGAGCTCAAAGCCGGAGACATCCTCATCTCTAAAGATTCTAATATTGGTGAATGTTGCATTCTAGATCGAGATTATCCTCGAGGGATGCTAGCTAGCGCCTTTTACAAGCTCCCGCTAGATAAATACAAATATTACATCTTTGCCTTTATGAAAACCGTACACTTTAAAGACCAACTCGACCTCATGGTCCCACGCGGTGCTACCATCCGGCATGCCGGCACTAAGTTTTTGGATTGCGACATTCCTTTCCCGAGCGGCCCCGATTCCGCCAACATTATCAATCAAATAGAGGCTCTCGTCGCCAGTCTAATCAACAGGGAACAGTGCATCAAAACCACCGAATCCCAGATTTTCGCACTCATTGAAAAGGAGCTGGTCAACCGTTCCCACGCATCGCCCTACGCTCTACCTACCTACCAAGAAATTCTCGCCGCCAGCCGGACCGACGCTGGCTACTATTGCGAGGATTGCCGGCGCATCTCCTCCCTCGTTCGCAACTACACTGGCGGGTTTTCCACTTTGCGGGGCTTTGGCTACACCATCTCGAGAGGGCAAAATCTGCAGATTTCCTGCATCGGGAAGAGCATCGAATCTAGTACTAAAGAGGCCAATTTTTACAAAGTCGTCAAACCCACCAACCTGTCAGATTACGGCACAGTCAAGTCTTACGACTATTTAGGCAACAAGAATCAGTTAGCCCTATTAAAGGACGGAGATATCGTTTTTTCCGCCGAAGGCACCATCGGCAAATGCGCCATGTTTTCGGACGTCGGAGACGAAAAAATCATCACCAACATCCACGGCATCATTTTGAATAAAACCAATCACGATGTCGTCGAGAGTGGCTTTGTCTGCTGTTTCTTGCGATATTTAAGAAAAGTCGGCTTTCTCGACTACCTCTCCGTTGGCGGTCAGGGCGGCAGCCTCGCCATGAAGTATTGGGACGACGTCATCATTCCTCGGTTCCCAGACTCGCTCATGCGTCAAATCTCCGACCTCTACTGCGGTGAATCCGGCAGCATCATTTCTCTCGCCGATGAAGCCAAATCCTTGCGCAGTACTCTAGGTCGCATCTTCGACCTCATTGTCTCCCATTCTGACCTTTCTCTCGCAGATTTAACCTAGTCGCTTTTGGTACGTTTCATCATCCCAATGGCAATAAAGCCAAGACTAATTTACCATTAGCATAGCAACACAAAAAAGGAGCCTACACATCTGACTCCCTTTTTACATATATACTAATTATTCGAACAATACGTACCGCCACCTTCGAGCCTATAAGCTACACTAAACTTCCTAGCGCCCGTATTCGATACTACTTTTTCACCATCACAAGATGACTTCAAGGTTATTAAAATATAATAATCTTGATTGCCTGTGGTCGGCCCGCTACCGCCACTGCCACCGGCTGCAGGGGTAGTGCTTTCACCAGCCGCCAGAATTGTTTTATCAGTAGTCGCAAGGAGGTTATTAAGAGAGCCAGTACTACTACCACTACCACTACCACTACCACTACCACTACCACTACCACTACCACTATCGCCGGCATTGCCAGCAGGACCAACGCTATCGAATCCCCAATTATATCGCTGTATCTCGCAATCAGTGGTGCCCGTCGCGCTGCATGTCACAATTTGTAGCTTGTAGGGATTACCGTTCGGATCCTCAAAGACATCGTTTTGAGCAAGCAAATAATTCTTGTAGAATGTATCCCATTCAGTGTTGCCATCAACCTTTCCAGTGTCACTGTCAGGAACTACGTAGCACGCCTTCTCACATTTTGGCAATCGATTACGATTGTTGGCCTGATATTGCGTTAATTGCGTTACTAGCATAGACAGCTGATCGCGGCGCTGAGTGTCCTTTTGCGCTCTCTGTAACGCTGGCAAAGCTAGGAATACCATCAAGAATATCAACCCCGCAATCGCTAGGACCAGTACCACCTCAATGATGGTAAAACCCTGTTTGCTACCAATTTTGCGTCTTTTCATGTATCTTCCTTTCCTTAAAATTTTGTTGACGTCGCACAAGAATTATTG
>CAYNBW010000015.1:0-17081 GCA_964396015.1 uncultured Candidatus Saccharibacteria bacterium
GCCCTGATGCCGTAGATAGCTATACTATAGATCTAGCTGCACGTCTCCAATATACTCAGGATGCGGGTAACTATACTAATACTTTCATTATTACTGCAATAGGCAACCAAATAGACTATTCCGTATCCTACACTGACGAAAGTTCCGCTTCTAGTGATATTCCAGCATCAGTAGAAAACAAAACCGACCAACTCTATATCACTCTCTCCAGCACTATCCCAACCCGTGAAGGCTATACCTTCCAAGGTTGGTGTACTACTAGTACTGGTACCGATGGTACTAACCCTTGCACCGGCACTACCTACCAACCCGGCGACCAGTACCCCATCAATCAAACCACCCAGAACCTCGCCACGCTTTATGCTATGTGGAGGGTCAACGCCGTAGATATACAAAACCTCGCCGACGATATGTGCGTTACTTCCGAACCTACTCTAGTCAAAGATACCCGCGATGGAAAAACCTATACTGTGCAACGCCTAGCCGATGGCAAATGCTGGATGACCAGCGACCTCAATCTCGCCGGTGGCACCGCACTATATAGCGACGATTCCAATGTTCCAGCGACTGGTTATACCAAGGCAAGCGGAAATGCATATTATACACTACCAGCATCGGAAACTATTAGCAGTGGCACTAGTCTAAATAACCGCACAGATGGAACTAAGCCGTTTTCTAGCGACACAGTTGATTATGTATTCAACAGTAGCAATAATACTACAGACTGTACGAGTAGTAAACCATGCAACAGCTACTACTCATGGCTTGCAGCAACGGCTGGCGGTAAAGACGCAAGTGGTAGTGCCGTAACTGGCAACGGTTATGATACTGCTTACAGTATTTGCCCAAAAGGCTGGAGATTACCAACTTCTACGACTCGTAATGATGACGCGCAGACCAACAACAGGTGGAAAACTGGCGATTGGTATGCCCTTGCTACCGCTTATGGCGCAAACTTAGAAAGCCAATACTATCAAAATTCCGCAACTTTCTATAACAATGCCGGCCCCGGCACTACGCCTAACTTTCTGCTCGCCGGCCGCTACAATTCCGGCTCGTTCGGCGATGGCGGTAGCTACGGCTTCTATTGGTCGGCTACGTCGCGCTCTAGTGCTAGCGGCTACAGTCTGATCTTCCGTTCAGGCTACGTCAGTCCGGCCAATGACGACTATCGCAGGTACGGGTTCTCTGTTCGCTGCGTGAAAAAATCTGACGCAGAAACGGAACTTGGTATCACTATGCAAGACTTCGGCAATCTCAGCTCCACCGACAAAACCAACCTTATCAACAAAATGGAGCCAGAAAAAGCCTACTACGTCACCGACTCTCGCGACAACGAAGGCTACAACATCGCCAAACTTGCCGACGGCAAAGTCTGGCTCCTAGACAATCTCCGCCTAGGCAGTACGTCCTCCATGACTCTGACAAACGCCGACACCAACATCACCGCATCCACCTATATCCTACCAGCCTCAATTAGCAGCGGGTTCAATAGCTATACTGCCGCCCAAATCAACACGGCCTCCAAGGCTACGAATGCGACATATTCTAGCAACATCACTTCCTCGTCCTTTAATGATAACGACACCGCAAAGATAGGCGTATACTACAACTATTGTGCAGCCACGGCGGGCGGCATCTGTTCTTACTCCAACTCTAGTAATGCTTCGGCGGATAGAGACATCTGTCCGAAAGGCTGGAGAATGCCAACTGGTGGTTCAAGTGGCGAATACCAAGCACTTTACACAGCATATAGTAGCAACTACGTAAACTTCCAAACCGCCTTGCGTACGCCTCTCCCCGGCGAATTCCTCGGTAGCTCCGCGCTCAATCAGGGGGCCTACGGCCGCTTCTGGTCGGCTACGAGGTACGATAATACCGATATGTACCACCTCTACGTCAGTGCTTCGGGTGTCAGTCCGCAGAGTCACTACGGTCGCTACTACGGCAACTCCGTCCGCTGTGTGCTTAAGTAGCGCATTGAACTGTACCCTTAAATGCAATGGACCCCAAATCGACGCAAATACCTCCTCACTGCTCGCTTTCGCAATCTGCTATCACCACGCTCCCCCAATCCTCATCTCCACGCACCCAGTCGAAACATTCCTCACTACGAGATCCACCCCATTACACGCCCGTTCAATCCTGTGCGTCACCCACCCCGCCGAGTTCCGCACCACCAACGAGTTCCCCACCAAACTCCCCTCAATATACGATCTCGTCCCATCCGCCCCCGTATAAATCACCCCATTCCTTACTAGCATTTCCTCTAGATAACCCATTTTACACTCCACTTTTAGCTTCTACTCCCATCCTACCGCACTCTAGATCAAAAAGCAAGCACAACCACCAAAAAATCAAAAATCAGGACCAAGTCCTGATTTGTTTTATCGTCCAAACAACCCTCGTCTCTTCGCCCCCTTAAACTCTTCAAGCAACTCCTTCTGCTTTTTCGACAAATTCCGCGGCGTCTCCACTATCACCGTCACAATATGCGCCCCCCGGTCGCCATCATTTCTAAACGGCACCCCGTGCCCCGACAGCTTAAACGGCGTCCCGCTCTGCGTCCCCGCCGGCACTTTCATCGTCACTGGCCCATCCACCGTCGCCACCTCGATCTCGCACCCCAGCGCCGCATCTACCATATCCACCGTCGCCTCCGACAAGATAATCGCCCCCTCACGTGTCAACGACTTGTGCGGTTTCACCCGCACCCGGATGTACAGGTCCCCCGGCTCTGCCGAAGCCCCCGCATCCTCCGGCGCCGGCCCGCCTTTTCCGCGTAGCCGTATCGACATCCCGTCATCAATCCCCGCCGGTATCTTCACCTTCAGGTTCTCCCCGTTCACCGACACCTCTTTCGTCGTCCCAAAAACCGCCTCTTCAAACGTCACTGTCACCATCGTCTGATAGTCCGCCCCTCTCCGCGGTCGCCTCGCCCCACCAAACCCAAACAAACTCCCAAGAATATCATCAAACGCACCCCCACCCCCAAAGTCAAAGTGAAACTCCTGCCCGTTAAAGTTAAACGCTCCACCAGAAAACGGCCCGCCAGCTCCTCCAGTCCCCCCAAAGTCATTTCCTACTCCCGCGTGCCCAAACTGATCATACCGCGCCCGCTTCTGCTTATCCGAGAGCACCTCATGCGCCTCGCTAATCTCCTTAAACTTCGCCTCAGCCTCCTTGTCGCCCGGGTTCTTGTCTGGGTGATATTTCACCGCCAGCTTCCGATAAGCCTTCTTAATCTCATCATCAGACGCCGTTTTCGGCACCCCAAGAATCTCATAATAATCACGTTTCGTAGTCATAATACCCCTATTATATACCATTAGCACTCAAAATGCAAGAGTGCTAATAACTATCCCCTTATAGTCTCTCCCCCGTCAAATCCTCGTATGTCAACCCCACCTCCGAAAGTCCTCGTTTCCGCACCCACTCCATCGCTCGCTCATAATTTCCCCCGGTATAATCTTTCACCACCAACCGATACCCCGCCCCACCAGCCTCCAAACTCTCAAAATCATACTCATACGAAATCACATACTTCACATAATCCGCATACCCTTCTGCAAAATACTCCACCGTCCATGGCAACTCCGCCAAACTCGGCGTCCGTGCCAGTACCTCGTCCACTAATTTCAAAGTCTCCGCATTCAACACCTCCCCCTTCACCAACGCATCCCCCGGATGTTCATCATACCACGACGCATTCCCCTCCAAAGGCTCCAAAAACAGCGCCACCTCCACCGTCGCCCCTTCTCGCACCACCAACCGCCCCGTCTTCGACACGAACCCCTCTGCCGACACCTCCACCGCATACTCCCCCGGCTCTACTGCATATTCCCCCATCGCTCCAAACTCATGCTCCCCCACCCGCACTTTCGCCACCGACGGCGCCACCATCACCGCCACTCGCCCCGAATATATCGTCGAATGCACCAAAAATCCCAGTGACGCGACCAGCACCACTACAACCAATCCTACCACCCCCCATACCACTCCCCAAAATTTACACCCCTCACGCCCTGCTTTAAATCCCCCCACTTTAGCAACACCACCCTTAGACATTTATCCTCCGATACACATTATAATGCCTCACCCCCGCCGACGCATGGTCCGAAAAATACACTCCCGCAAAATGTTCCCCCGTCCGATCATTAAACGACGCCGACGCCTGCGACGGCACTCCATCGATCTCCCCCACATACAGATAAATATGCCGCCCATTCTCCGTCGTCACAAAGATATCCCCCGGCAACAAATCCGACACATCTGACGTTTCCACCTTCTCGTACATCTCCGGATGTGCCACCATATGTTCCTCCTGTACTCCCGGCCCAAAAATCGGAAACTCCGCATCCGCCCCCGAATACCGCATCACCGTCCCCACAAACTGGTCACAACTCGCCCCTATTGGCGCGCACCCCGACCCATTACAGGGGGTTATATATCCTCCCACCTCTTCCATCGCCTCCACATATTCCGGCTTCGGATCAAATTTCCCATGGTTATGTTCCCCCCAAGATAACAAAATCGCCGTCTCCGCAATCGACCCCCCAGCTACCGAGCATATCCCCGACGACCCCGATAGCGCTTCAAACTTGACAAAAGCACCAAAAAATGTCGAAGTAGAACCAGCGTCATACTGCCCATCTCGCACATATCTTCCCGCCCATACTGGGTCCATCGACGCACTCGTCGGATCCCTCAGTGCATCATACCGATTCATTACATATGGCGATCCTTCACCATTCTCTGCCTCCTCTTGCGAAAATCCTAATGCTAGCGCCTTTTGTATATATTGCCCAGACGTCCCGTTATATCTAAAAAATAACCGTTTTATCTCACCTTCACTCTCCAAACTCCCCCCCGAAATTCGATTGATAAACTCCGCCGCCAGTTTAGTCTGTCGCAAAAACTCTTCCTCAGAAATCTCACTCGCCGGTTCAAACCGATTTTCGTTAGTCCCACCTCCTGTATACGAATACATCTGATACACCCCCTGACCGTTTGCCGGATTATACCGTCTCAGTGCCGTCTCCGAACTATGTATTACTGCCAAAATCTGCCAAGGAAATCCATATTCGCTCGCCGCCTCCTCATACACCGCCTGATTCGCACTAATCGCTTCAAGCTCCGCCTCACTCCACACCGTCGCCCCTGCATAATTATAATTCCCCGCTCCTACCCCGCTTCCACATTTCTCTTCATCCCCATCATAAAAAAATATCGAATATAAACTATGCAAATGCAGTTGTTCGTCCGTCAGCTTCGCCGCTTCCACCTTAGCACAAGGGCTCAAAAACAATACCAGCGCCAAAACTCCCAAGAAAAACCTCTTTATCCTCATACTTATATTATACCATAAAACCCAAACTCTGTACAGTTATAATCTCGTTCTACTTCTGCCCCGGAGTCGTCGTAATCAACTTTTCCTCTGTTTCCGAAGCAATCACTTGCATATGCACGTGATTTTGCCCCGCAAAGAATAGCCCCTGCCCCACCGGAAAGTTCGCCAGCCTCCGCTTCTCTTCCTCAGTCAACTTAAACACATCCGACAGTACATCCACAGCCGAAGGTGATTGTTTCAACAAAAGCTGCATCGACGAGTTATTTACAATCGCCCGCCCCATTTTCGACCCCATAAAATCTTCCACGTCCTGCGTCACCGTCGTCAACCCCAGATAGTATTTCCGCGCCCGTTTCGCCAACGAGAACAAGAAATTCGCCGAATCATCATATTTCATCAGCTGCCACGCCTCATCCACGATGAGCAGCCGCTTTTTCTGCTCCGCCCGCACCACATTCCAGATGTGCGACAACACAATATACATCGCTACCGGCCTCAGCTCATCCTCAAGGTCTCGAATATTAAACACCACCATCTGATTGTTGATGTCCACATTCGACTGTTGCGAGAAAATCCCCGCAAACGTCCCCGTCGTATATTTCCGCAAACGTTGCGCCAACGCCGGCCCCGCCCCTTCCATGTGCAAAAGCGTATCGTACAAATTCGCAATCGTCGGCGGTGTCGATTGATGCGTCAACGGATCCGATGTAATCCCCGCCCGCGCATAAGTATCAATCAGCGCCTGGTCCAAATCCGCCTCCTCATTCGCAGTCAAAGCCGGCACCACCTGCCCCGACGCCGTCACTTGGTTCCCGCCCAGCATCAGCCGAAACAACCCATGTAGCACCACCAAATTCGCACGCAACGCATCATTCGCATCTTCCGCATCCACCACCTTCGGCAAATCAAACGGATTAATCCGCACATCCGAATTCAGCGACAGCCGAACATACGACCCACCCACCGCATCACACAGTTTCTGATACTCATTCTCCGGGTCGATAATCAAAACCTCCGCCCCCACCATCATCGACCTTAGCGCCTCCAACTTCACCGTAAAGGATTTCCCCGCACCCGACTTCGCAAATACCACCATGTTCGCATTCTCGAGCGAGAACCTATCAAAAATCACCAGCCCGTTATTGTGCATATTTATTCCATACAAAATCCCCTTATCCTGCGTCAAATCCGCCGAAGTAAACGGAAATGACGTCGAAATCGCCCCCGTATTCATATTTCGTCGAATTTGCAGTTGATCCATACACTGCGGCATAATCGAGTTTAGCCCCTGCTCTTGTTGCGACGACGCCACTTTCGAGAAAATCATCTGCTGTCCAAAAATCGTCTCGATTTTCTGTTGAATAAACTTCAATTCATCCAGCGAATCCGCCCATATCGTCACATACAACCCAAACCGGAAAAACCTCTCCGCCCCCACCTGCAGTTGATCCCTTAGTTCCTCCGCATCATTAATCGCCGCCTCCAGTTCCGGGTCGCGCACTCGTCCCTTCTCCGCATTTAGATTCATCGACGCCTCGAGCTGTGTCACTTTCGTCTTAAGGTTCTTCATCACCACCGCCGACTCCACCGGATAAATATACATCGACACATCAATCACTTCGTCAATATTAATAATCGGCGAAATCCACCCCGTATACAGCGTCCGCGGATACCCATACACATAAATCGTCCGCCCGTACTTATTGCCCAACCGAAAGTAATCCGAATGAATTTCAATCGACGACGGCGAAATCAAATCCCGTAGCGTGTTCGTCCCCTGCTCAAACGCCCGCTGAATCTCCGCCACTTCCATCGCCTCGGCCTGCGCCGCAATCTCCGCCGCCGTCAGCTTCTTCTTCCTAGCCATTTTGTCCTCCTTGTAGTTTTACCGAAAAAGCATGAGTCGGGATGCTCCGCGAGGAAAGACCGAGCAACGGAATGAGCCGTACTTGATTGTACGGTGAATGAGTAGCGGAGGTCTTGACGAAGCGGAGCGCCCGAATCATGCTTTTTTCTCTCCTTTCTTTACATACATCGTAGCTACTTGCGAAAAGTCCACCAAAGGCTCTCGCACCGCCGTATCCGGGTTATTAAAGTTGTAATACAATTCCGCCAATTCCTTTGTATTCAGCCTCACTGACTGTATCCCAATCTGGAACAGCCCCGAAATCACCGTGTCCACTCGATTCGTAATCTCCGTCAGTGCCTTATCGTACGTCGCCCGATCAATCCGGGTCACCTCTTGCGTTTTTGGCTTACTAAACGCCTTAAACAAATTCTTAGTCTGTTGCAGCGCCTTTTCCACATCCAACGACGGATAATACGACACCACAATAAAGAACGACTTGTCCATAATATTCGCCTCTTGTGACAAAATATCAATAAAGTTAATGTAGTCATCCATCAGTACCCCGAGCAACATATTATCATTATTTCGCCGAATTTCCGTCAGTCTCTCCAGGTACGGCCCAATATCCACCCTCTGACTTCTCACTAAAATTTGCGTTGTAAACTTCAGTGAATTCAAAAAGTTTTGATACGAATATTCCACCGCTTCCCGCTCCACGTCGCTCATCAGATCAAAGTTAATCGATCGGCACGCCACTACCGCCCGAAACGACCCGTCCTTCATAATCACCACATTGTCACGCAGTTCCGAAATCAACAACGTCGACTGCGTCGAAGTCGGCGACTCCTTATTCGGCGATACCGGTGCTGTTGCCGCCGTCCCCACCGCCGCCGAGCCAATCGCCGCTGCATTAGTCGGCGCTTGCGCACCCGGCATCACCTGCTGCGGCATAATTTGTTGCGGCACCCCAGCCTGCGGCATCGGTTGCCCCGTTGCCTGCCCCGGCATAATTTGTTGTGGTTGTCCTGGATTCATATCTTTAATGTAGCGAGATAAATACTTCGCCCTCGTCCTTTCTATTTAACCTTTTAGCCTCTTTCGCAATGGTCGCCACCGAAAAATCAGAATTATTAGCTAATTCTATTATAGCAGGTTTCGGTGGTTTTGTGGGAACTTTTTTCACACTCTCCGCCCTCGTCGGCTCTGCTTCTGCCCTTTTTGACAACGATTCGTTCTTTTCTTCTTTCACTTCTGGTTTGTTCAGCTGTCCACTCGCCCCCACAATCGCCGGATTTGTACTCGGGCTACCATCATGTAGCCCAGAAAACGCATCGTTTCTATCAATCGCTTCTTTCATCTCCCGAATCGCCTGATTATGCCTCGTCATCTTGTCTTGGTCGATCACTCGATTGATCATCTGCGACTGGTAGTTCTCAAACATATCCGGCGTCGCCGCCGCCTCTGCCGCAAGATCATCCCGCATCACACTCGAGCCAATCCCCTTAATCGCATACCCCTCCGAATCCACAATGTCCGCCAAAAACGACAATCGGTGCGTCGCTTCCTCCCCCGTAATATTTCGTGTCCGCACCTCCTCCACTTTCTTCGGAGCGGTAATCAAAATCGTCGACTCCCTCTGCCCCGGCGTCCACACCCGTTTCCTCGGTTTCAAATAAAACGATATAATCGCGGCTAAATACGTTTCCATCGGCTGATCCTTTTTCAATGGTAATGCTAGCGCCAAAAGAAACAGCACAAACGGTAGCGGTATAATCGCCAACGCCGGAAAAATCTGGAACAGCGCCACTCCAATCCCCACCAACCCCCCAGCAATCAAAAGATAAACAAACTGCCGAAAGCTAAACGGCCCTATCAGTTTATCATCCGCCTCAACATCCTGAGGCACTTTATATTGCGCCATATACTATATATTATAATATATTTCCCCCAAAATTACCAAAAAACACTCAAATTTAATAATTATTTAAATCGTTCAAAAGTTCTAAAATCCATTCTTTCATGTCATGCGCTGTTACGCCAGGATAGTCCTTGCATCGCCTTTTTAATTCTTGTACCACGTAACTTTCCGCCGACAAGCTTTCGATCAAATACGCCAGTGCATTCTCATAAAACCCTTCATCATCATCCCGCATATCTTTATACAACTCAATTATATAATCTTGGAATTCTTCCCTGTCACTACTGTCATAGACTGGCGGCAAATCTTGTGGCATATCAGATGGTTCATCGCCTTTATCACTCTCTGGCTGACCTTTCTTCTTTTTGCGCATTTCTTCTTCCATCTGCTTAATCTTCGCTTTTCGCTCCGCCCGCTCTAATTTACGCTCAGTTCGTTTTTTATCTTCATAGTCCCTAATTGCCACTTCGTTGTCTAGCCCCAACCAATCACGCACCCAAGGCTTCGCACTGTTTGCCGCGCCAGACGTTCTTGAGCGATAAATCTGCTCCAGCGTGCCAGTTTCATCCAACATCTTTCTTAGTTGCAATCCAGCAATTTTATGTGTCGCAGCTCGCATTTCTTTATCCATCATTAATTTTTGCGTACCTTTAGGTTCCTTACCGTATTTTGCTTCAATTCTCTCCTTCTCCGCCTCAAACTCTTGCTTCGCCTGTAGCTGTTCAGCATCCAAATCTTCATCCTTATTCATCATAAACGTACTTGCCAAATGCTCTCGCAAACCATCATAAAAATCTGAACGCAAATTCAAAATCTGAATCGGTGTTTGTCCCGTCAAATATTTTATAGTACGGCTACGGAAATATTCTTTCGCGTAATCAACGTCATCATAGTACGGATTATTCAATTCATCCTTTTCCCAAATCGCCTTCCATTCATACAGGGGATCACCATTATCATCCGTATAAACTTGACCATCCTCGCCTACCATCATCTCTGCACTATAGCCAGTCTTATAACGCACTGCGCTCTTGAGTTGTTCACTACCAGAAACATATTTCAAGCACGCCGAAATAAATTGTGGTTCCATTGCCGTATCAATTTGACCTCGCTTATTAAAGAATTTACGAATACCCTCAGCATCCAACTTACCATCTTCATTTAAATAAGCATGCCGCATAATTGCATCTCCATCATCTAACGCCGTCCGCTCAATCCCATCCAATGAAGTACCCTCCATTAGAATCGCCATTGGCCGTTTTGAATACTTTATTACCGTCTGCCCAGTTTCCTGATCGATCTCTTCATACTGCCCCGTTACAAACTCATCTAACGTCACCACCCTGTTTTGTCGCTTATTCTTATTAAACACTTGCGCCGTCTCCAAGTTAACATATTTGCCAAATCGCTTCAAGAACGGATCGCTATTATTCACTTCAAACATTGCAAACCCAGCAATCGCCTGTGATGCATGCGTTCCTAGCTCTAATCCATGTTCAAGCACCCGATAAATACCATCAGACACTAGATCAGTATCCCCACGCTGATTCAATACTCGCATAAACGATATAATCGCATCCACGTTCTTAATTGCCTGATTGTTGCCAGATTTATCCGCTGCGTCAATCAACTCCTTCAGACGATATTCTACGTCCCTAGTAGGCGGTACAAGTTCAGCATATTTTTGCAACCTATTATCATGAATCTTCTGTTGCGAATCGCGCGCATGCGCCGCCACTGCAGCAGCGTACTGCACATCATACTCATTTCCACCCATTATATCTGACAAATCTTTATATCTCGCCTGAGCAGCCTTAGCTAGATCAGGATTATCCTCAAGATGAAATTTATAATTGCTTCTCGCTATCCGTTCGCCGGCTTCGCTATTCAATTGGTATCCATTCTTTTCATCCATATGCACATCAATCGCCGCTTCCATCCGCTCATGAAATCCAACCGCATTCCGATAATCAATCAACTCACCTCGCGCTTGTTCCATCTTCAGCTTATCCGACTCTCGTATAATATTTGCATCCAACGCCTTAAGTCGTGCTGTCTGCGTCAAGTCTCGACCCAGTCCTCCCACTCCTTGATTAAAGGTATTTTTATGCTTAAGCATTTCCCGCTGATATGTGATATTTCGCGTCATCTCTTCGAAAGCCCCTTCGCCCTCATGCGAAAGTGTCTTCTTATCTTTCCTGTAATTTCGATTCACACTATATGCCAAACCCTTATTTCGCACTGTTTCTGCATGCCCACGCGTTGCCTCTTCTCGCGCTATTTTCCTGTCACTCAAATATTGTTGCAATTTCAAACTTGGCGAATATACATTGCCGCTCGCCAGATGCTTTTGCTTTGATAATTGCCGATGCGACTCCGCCCACGCCCGATTTGCCGCCAATGGTCTCGCCGCCAGCCCCGATAGCTTTGTATGCACCATCGAGAGGAACGTTCCGCTCATCTTCATCAGATGCCACGAGAAGAACAGCGGGAAAATCTGCACCGCCACCCCTAGCATCACCCCAAATCCATCATGCGCCGACACAATGATCGCCCATCCCGCCAACTCCGACGCTCCAAACAACAGCGAAAACATCGGATAAAACACCAGCATCTTCGTCAAAAGCCCCCGCCACTTCTTAAACCACTGGTCGGTATTCGGCAACATATATGCCACCACTGCCAGCGGCGCAATCATAATCAGAAGTGCCACCACCGCCTGCCTCATCGCAATCGTAATTAGCCCCACCACCACCGCCACAATCGCCCCCAACACCGTCGGTATTAGCATCCAAATCGCCCCCGTTTCAAACGCAATCAACCCCGCCCCCACCGCAATCGCCGCGCCCCCATTAATCGCTGAATACATTTCTGTCGCTGTCACCGCCCCATTCGCCCCCATCTCCATCGACGCCATCGTCGACGTCTCAATTGTTTCAAACAGCCCCCTCAAACTATGTCCCACAATATTTGATACATCCACTGCCAGTGAACACAGCAGAAAGCTCAAATTCACCAGCACCGCCGCCACAATCAGTTTCGGCAATACCTTCTTTATTCCATAATTCGTAATCCCCACACCAGTAACCTGTGAATACACCACTATAAGCAAGAATATAATAAATACAATATTTGTCACCCCTCTAAAATACTTCCACACTTCATACATCGGCGAACCATCTTTCATTTCCACCGGATTAATCTCCAATATATTCTCAATCTTATCGTATAGCCAGTCCACCGCTTCCGCTATCTTGCCGGTACTCGGACACACCAACCAGCCCAATGCGCCCAGTGCATCCGCACAAGTCGTTTTTGGCTCCTCTCCATTTTTGTTTTCTTCTCCAGTATCGTGCTCTTTCTCGCCCTCTTTCGTACTTTCATCCTTATTCTCCGTCGATTCATCAGTCTTATCCAGAACCTCAGCATTTTCCTCTGTTATCACTCCATCCACCGGCTCCGCCATCGCCGACATCACCCCAATCGACATCATTCCAGAAATTAATACTATAGCACTAAACAAGCACCCAAAAAACTTCTTAACCCAACCATTTTTTGAGGACTTCTTTGCTACCATAGTAAAAATCGCCTCCCTATAAGGCTTAACTACAATTATAGCACGCATAAGCGTTTTTGTCAAGAGTTATTACATATTTAGTAGCTTTTTTTCAAAAAATATGCTATCATATAGTCATGAAGCTAAAAATTGCAAAAATTCTTGCCCTCATCGCTCTCCTTCCTCTCTGTCTTACATCTACCACTTTTGCTGCCACTTATAGCGGTAGGGACTGCTCCAGATACCTCGAGACTGAATCTCTCGACACTTATAATTCCTGCATGAACGGCGGTGGTTACGATGGATCTAGAGGGCAAAGAGACTGCAGTAACCTCAGTAATATGACGCTTATCGAAAGGTGCCTCGAAGAAAACGAAAGAGCCCTCGAGAACAACAACCCTATTAATAACCTTCCTGCCAATTATGGCTCTTGCGACCCCAGTTTCCTCGGCCTCGTTCCCTGGCACTGCAACGTCAAACTCTCCCTCGACGACAATAGTGATTCTGAAGAAGATCTCACCAACAATGTTATTGCTATCGCCGGCAACGTTTTCACTGACATTACAATCATTGCTGCCTATCTAGTCCTTGGCTATATTATATACGGTGGCTACCTCTATATGTTCTCCTCTGGCGATCCCAGCAAAGCCGCAAATGGCAAAAAAACCCTTACCCACGCTTTCATCGGCCTCGCTATCGTCATCCTCTCTAGTGTTATCCTCAATGCTATTCGCCTCATCTTTATCGGTAACAACAATTTTGCCGACTGCGCAACCAGCGGTTGCACCAGCAGTACTACTCTCATTACCAACCTCATCCAATGGGCCATTGGTGTCGCCGGTGCCGTTGCCAGTATCTTCGTCGTCATCGGCGGTGTCGGCTATGTCACTTCATCCGGTGACGCCAGCAAGCTCCAAAAAGCCAAACAAACCATCCTCTTCGCCCTTATTGGTCTCGCCATTGTCGGTCTCGCCGAAGTCATCGTCGCTTTCGTATCAAATCTAATTCAAAATGCTGGTTAAAAGGAGTATTATATGAAAACCACCAAATCTATCAAACTTATCGCCACAGTCATCGCCATCTGCCTATCTTTTACCGCTCCGTCGGTTTTCGCAGCTAGCAGTATTTGTGGCAACGACAGCGTCCCAGAATCGGTTCAAGCCGCTTCCGGTTGCTCCAACTCCGCACCCAACATCACTACAGTTATCCAAAACATCCTTAATGGTATCATCCTCATTCTTGGCGTAATCGCCGTTATATACATCGTTATCGGCGGTGTCACTTATATGACTTCTACTGGCGATCCCGGCAAAACCAAAAAAGCCAAAGACACCATTCTCTATGCTACCATCGGTCTCGTCATTTGTGCTCTATCCGCTGCTATCGTCAACTTTACCATCGGTCTTATTAATAACAGCGGGAATACCAATCTCCCCTCCACATCCGATGAAGAAACTCAAGATAATCCAACAGACAATCCAACAGATGCTCCCGCCAATACCTCACTCTTTCTTGACCTACCATCAGAAGAAATTGCTCATCTCCCCACTAAATAGACCCCGTCTTATAGCTTGATCACCCAAGATAAGACAAACTATAAAATAAATTCAATTAACTATTGCATTTTTAGAGGAAACGTTGTAAAATAACACTAAGTAAAGCAAAGGATTTATTAAATGAACGATATTATTACTAAATTTGCTGTAGGCCAACAAATCTACGAAGTTGGTAGTGGTGGCGACACTCTTAAAGCCGATATTACCGCCATTCTTAATGCAGTTATTGGCGTACTCGGCATCGTAGCCGTTATAGTCATCATCATTGGTGGCGTCAGTTACATGACTTCTTCCGGCGATGCCGGCAAAGTCAAAAAAGCCAAAGACACCATCCTTTACGGCGTTATCGGTCTTATTATCTGCGCCCTTGCCGCAGCTATCGTCAATTTCGTAATTGGCACCATCCTCCAAGGCTAAACGAAATCTTCAGGACCCATCTCCCAGTTTCAATAATACTGGGAGATATTTTTAGCCCAAAAATAAGCCCGAGCTAAACCTCTGACTTATTTTTGTGTATGCCTTCAGGCCTTCCTAAGAAAGCCCACCCTGTGAAAAACCACCCCCTATTGAATCGCAATCTTCTTCGGTGCTTCAACTTTTTCCTTCTCAAAGGTAATCGTCAACACCCCATCTTTGAGCTCGGCCTTCACGCTATTCTCATCTTCGCGCACCTGCACTGGCAACACAATCGTTCGCGAAAACTCACCCCAGTAACATTCCTGGATGTGCCACCTAGTGGTCTGTTCGTATTCACCGCCCGACAACACGCCCGAAATCGTTAAAACATTATCGGATATACTGACGTCAAGATCAGACTTCGAAATCCCCGCCGTCCGCGCCTTTACTACTAATTTATCGGCCGTTTCATAGACATCTACTGCAAGCTGTCCAGGAAAATCGTCCGTATTCTCCCACTCATCATCTGTCGGTTCGCTCTCTGGTTCCGGCGTCGCCGCCACCTCCTCAACCGCTTCCTTCTGTACGGTAGCCTCATCGTTGCCACCGAAGAATGCCGCAGCTAGGTCGTCTTCCATCAGCAAATCGTCACTATTGGTACGAGCCATATTTCCTCCACTTATATTGTTATGCTTGTATTTTACACCATTTTCATGCTAAAATCAAGAGAATTATGCTTTTTAGTGTAAAAAATACAGCATTTCCCGGACTCTTAGACCTTCTCGCACCCCACTCCTGTAGGGGTTGTGGGCGTATCGGTAGCCCACTTTGCCATCGCTGTAAAAATTACATTACAAATAGCCCCTGCCATATTTGCCCTAATTGCAAGCAACCCGTCGCTACAAAGGCTTCACTCGGAGCCTCCATCGCCTCTACGCCCTCCGCAATTTCTACGACGACCGCCACGACACGCATGGCCCCTACGCCCTGCCCCAACTGTCCAAATCTGCCACCCATTTATGCCGTCAACGCCCGCACAGGCCTCCTCGACGACATCATTCGCGCCTACAAGTATCAATCCATCCGTGCCCTTGCCACGCCCCTCGCCGAGCTTCTCGACCGCACCCTACCCCAAAATCTCGGCGCCCATCCCATCATCACCCCCCTCCCCACCGCCACTCACCACATTCGCGCCCGCGGATTTGACCACACCGCCCTCCTCGCCCGCCACCTCGCCAAGCTCCGCAATTACAAAGTCTCCCCACTCCTCCTCCGCGCCAAAAACACCGTCCAAGTCGGTGCCAACGAAAAAGCCCGCACCACCCAAGCCGCCGAAGCCTACGCTCTGAACCCCAAAATCGCTCCAGACCCCATCACTACCTACATTCTCCTCGACGACATCTGGACTACCGGTGCCTCTATCAAATCTGCCATCAACCTCCTTCACTCTGCCAACATCAAAAACGACCACATCGTGGTCGCTCTCCTTGCCTATTCTATCGACTAGCCACCACTCTGGTTCGGCAACGTCGAAACCACAAAATTTACGATCGCAAACGCTAGTAAGCAAATCACTAGCCCAATAATTGCGTAAAGCACCGTATTCTTCGCATCAGTCACTTTCTTCGCATCGCCACCCGAAGTAATGTACCGAATCCCGCCCACAATCAGCATGATCACCGCAACAATCCCCACTATATATAATATAGTATTCGTCACCTGCCGAAACACCCCATTATCTCCAAACAAATTCTCCGGACAACCATCGCACCTCGCTGCCTCCGCCCCCTCCTGCAACGTCAACGCTGACGCCCCACTCGCCACATTCGCCACCGTCACCGCTCCGCATATCACCACCGCCAAGATTAAACTAATCAACTTTCTCATACTTTAATTATACCACAAAATCAAAAAGTATGCTACAATATAAATAATGGAGGGTTACCCAAGTGGCTGAAGGGGACGGTTTGCTAAATCGTTAGTCTGGAGTGATCTGGAGCGGGAGTTCGAATCTCCCACCCTCCGCCATATAATGTAAGATTAAGAAAAGCGCAGCTTTTCTAGGGATACGAAAGATAAGAAAAATCTAGAGCTTGCTCTAGTATTTTTCTTATCTTGAGTATCCCGTAAAAACGAAGTTTTTAATCTTACATTATATGCGTGCTCTGAGGGTGGCGAGACCACCCATCTCCCACCCTCCGCCAATACAAGCCAAAGGCTTGTATTTTGTGTTATAATAGAGTTATGACACAAAAGTTAGCCTCCGTCTCTTGGGACGCCGAAGAATACATTATCAAAGAACACAACGCTTGGTGGTATATCGGTCTCGCCATCATCACCATCGGCCTCAGCGCCCTCGCCATTTGGCTCCAAGGTTGGACTTTCCTTGTCCTCATCATCTTAAGCGCCCTCACCATTCTCGTTATGAACCTCCGTCCCCCACGCAAAATCCACTA
>CAYNBW010000016.1:0-15908 GCA_964396015.1 uncultured Candidatus Saccharibacteria bacterium
CCGATTTTGGAGTTTCTTCTCCGCAACTAGACATGGAAGACCGCGGCTTTAGTTTCAAGGCCAAGGACGCCCCTCTAGATATGCGCATGGATAATAGGCAGACGCTCACGGCTTTCACGCTAGTGAACACAGCGAGCGAGCGCGACCTCGCCAACATCTTTATTGGCTACGCCGAGGAATCTCCCGGCCGCGCCCAGATGCTAGCCCGAGCCATCGTACATTCTCGCCCTATTACGACCACAGGTGACCTCGCCGACCTCATCCGGTCCAAGACGAGTTTTCACTCCAAGGTCCACCCCGCCACGCGCATTTTTCAGGCTATCCGCATCGCAGTCAACGGCGAGCTCGAGCAGATTGAACAGACTCTTCCGCTCCTCCCGGACCTGCTGAACAAAGGTGGTCGCCTCGGGCTCATCACTTTCCACAGTCTAGAAGACCGGTTGGTCAAAACCTATTTCAAAGACGCTTCGAGCTACGGCGAGGAATCCCCGCTCGAGATTGTCACCAAAAAACCAATCGTCGCGGACCCCCAGGAACTAGTTATCAACCCGCGGGCTCGTAGTGCGAAACTTCGCATTGCGAAAAAGCGGAATTGATAAAACAAAAACATAACATAAAAAGGAGGCAATATGCCAAAACAAATTACCGTATCAAACAAATCTCGCGTCCAGACCATCAAGGTTAATTTCAAGAAATAACGCGAGCAGGCGGGGCGCCACAGCCGCCCCGCCGATCCAAAACCATCAGCCACAGGCTGCGTACAAAAACAATTAGCTGCGACATGGGCCCGAAGGGGTCCGCCAAAAATAGAGTTTCACAGGAAGTGTGGAGTGTATGACCTTTCCGGGGCAGCCTCTAAAAGTTACTTATAGCTCTGCTTTTAGAGGTCCCGGTCTACGGACTAACAGACCGTAGCAAAATCACTCCACCAGCGTCCGTCGAAACTCCCAAAAACAAAACAAAATCAAACATAAAAACCAAAAAGCGAGGAAAAATGAGTTATCAAATCACAGCCACCCGTCGAGAACTATCTACCGTTAGTTTTGCCCGTGGTCGCAACACCGTCCGTCACACCAAGAAAAGTCTAGGTTCGGTCTCTCAAATCATTATTATCTGCATGATTACCCTCATTTTTGGCTTATTCTACGTCGCCGAAAGCACCAAAGCCACCGGTTTAGACTATCAAATTTCCGCCATCGAATCCGAAATTACCGATATGACTGCCCGTCGTGACGACCTTGCCGTCGAAAAGGCTCGCCTCACTTCTGCTACTGCCGCCAAAAATAGTACCGTCGCTGCCACTATGGCGGATGCTGAAGTCACTGGCTATGCGACGGATTAAGTTTCTCAAATATTTCGCTCTCGTCGCATTCGCTATTATTGCGGTGCGACTGTTTTTCATCCAAATTATCGAGCACGACGCCTGGGTAGCGAAAGCCAACGAAGCCCACACCATGCTCGAAACCATCGTGGCGCGTCGTGGCGAGATTTATATGATGGATGGCAGCACCCCAGTTCCGGTTGTCCTTAACCAAACCACTTACGCAGTCATCATCGACCCCACCATCACCGATCAGACCGCCATCAAAGACGCCCTCAACACTTACGCCAAAGACTACATTTCCGCCGATTTGGACCAAATCTATGCCACTCCCGGTCTCCGCTACTCCATCGTCGCGCGCAACGTCCCCCACACCATCGCCACCGAAATCGCCGAGCAAGAAATCGACGGCGTCTGGTTTCAGAAAAACAGCCAACGCATCTACCCCGAGGGCGAACTCGGCTCTGGCGTACTCGGCTTCGTCAACGCCGACGGACTCGGGCAATACGGCATCGAGGGCGCCATGAACGACATTCTGACAGGGAAGGATGGCCTTTTCAAATCCATTTCCGACGTCAACAACGTCGCCCTCTCCATCGGCAACGACAACGTCAAAATCCCCGCCGAAGATGGCAAAAACCTCGTCCTCACCCTCGACCGTGGGCTAGAAAAGGGAATTGAAGAAATCGCCTCGCGCGCCATCGACGAAACCCCCGCCGACAACGTCGCCGTCCTCGTTATGGATCCGAACACCGGCGAAGTCCTCACCATGGCGAGCCTCCCCGGCTACGACCCTGGCAATTATGGCAACGTCAAGGACGCCAGCGCCTATATCAATCAAGTCACCGAAGTCCCCTACGAGCCCGCCTCCATTTTCAAAAACTTTGTTTTCTCCGCCGCTATCAATGAAGGCAAAATGACCGCCGACACTACTTATCTCAACGAACCTTACGTCGAGATAGACGGCAACAAGATTTACAACGCCGAGCAGCGCGACAAACTTAATCACCACACTCTCACCATGCGCGACGCCCTCTATTGGTCGCTCAACGCCGGCTCCATCCAAGCCCTCGAATTTCTCGGTGACAACCCGAGTGAAATTACCGCCACCGGCCGTGAACGCCTCTACGATTATTACTACAACAAATTCCGCCTCGGCCACGCCACCGGCATCGAACTCATCGAAGCCGAAGGTTTTATCTGGGACCCCCATGCCGACATCTACGGCCTCAACGCCGCCTATGCCAACATGACTTTCGGCCAAAACCTCTCTGCCACCATGATTCAGACCGCCACCGCCTTTTCCGCCGTCGTCAACGGCGGCTATTACCGCACCCCGACCATCGTCAAAGGTACGCTAGACGGCAACAACCAAATCACCCCTCTAGACACCGAAAAAATCGAAGACCAAATCTTAACCGCTGAAACCTCCGCCACCATGCGCGAAATGCTTATTCACAACCGTGACTATAAAGTCCGCAACGGCACCGACCGCGCCGGCTACGACGTCGGCGGCAAATCTGGCACCGCCCAGACCATCGTCAACGGCGCCTATGACGATACCATGAGTCAACTCGTCGGCTCCTACATCGGCTTCGTCGCGCCCAGCGGGGAAATGCCCAAATATATCATCATGACCAAAATGTGGGGTTCCGGTCAAGCTCTCTCTGGTGGCGAGGCCCAAACCCTCTTTGACGAGTTATCCAACTACGTAATTGACTATATGAAAATTAAACCAACTGGAGTATAATAAAGAACATGGGTATTATTAACGAAGAAGTTTTTTACGGACTACTCCTCGCCCTAGCGGGATTCCTGCTCTCGATGTTTCTAACCCCCATTTACACCTATGTAGCCTATAAATACCATTTCTGGAAAAAACAGAAAAAAACCACCGTCGACGGCAAAGCCCTCCCCATCATGACCAAACTCCACGCCCATAAATTCAAGCGTGATTTTCCTACCATGGCTGGTCTTATTGGTGTCATCTCAGTCACGCTCGTCACTTGGGCTTTTAACCTTGACCGTGGTCAAACTTGGCTTCCGCTCGTCGGCTTTCTTGGCGGTTCTTTCGTCGGGGTTATCGACGACGCTATCAACATTTTTGGCACCGGTCGTGGCGCCGCTGGACTACGCGGTCCCGTCAAATTTCTTCTCATCACCGCCGTTGGCCTAGCTCTCGGCTGGTTTTTCGCCTGCAAACTCGGTTGGACCGATTTGCTCATCCCGTTCATTGGCGACATCGAAATCGGCGTCTTCGGTATGACCATCGTGTTTGCCTTTGCGGTCGTCGCGACCAGTAACGCCGTCAACATCACCGACGGCCTTGACGGTCTTTCCGGTGGTCTCGCCATGTTGGCTTATGGCGCTTTCGGTATTATCGCCCTCTTTCAGGGCAACGTCCTCCTCTTCGGTTTTTGTATGACCGTCATTGGCTGGCTCCTCTCCTACATCTGGTTCAACGTCCCGCCCGCCCGCTTCATGATGGGCGACACCGGCTCCTTCGCTCTTGGTGCCGGGCTCGGCGTCGTCGCCATGATGACCAACTCTTTCTTGCTCCTACCCATTATCGGCCTCCCATTCGTCATCGAAACCGGTTCCAGCCTCCTTCAGTTAATGTCCAAAAAGTTCCTTGGTCGCAAAATCTTCATTTCCGCCCCTCTCCATCATCACCTCGAAGCCCTCGGTTGGGGCGAAGCCAAAATCGTCATGCGTTTCTGGATCCTCGCCGGCGTCTGTGCGATCCTCGGCATCTTTCTTGCTGCCACCGGGGGAGCCATCTAAATGCGCAAGCACAAATCCGACCTCGTGATTATCCTCACTACTCTCGGTCTGATGGCTTTTGGCCTTATCGTGATTTACGTCATCGGACCCATGCGCGCCAACGTCCTTAACTCTACTTATGGTTCCCATTATGGCGAAAACGATTTTTTCCTCGGTCAACTTCGCTCGGTCATCTTTTCCGTCGCGGCTTTTTTTATCGCGTTTAAGGCGGTTCCCTACAAATACATCCGCAAATTCGCCAAACCCATCATGATTTTCGCGCTTTTCCTCTCGGCGTTACTCTGGATACTTTCGCTGACCGGCTCCTCACTAGTCAAATGCGAACTCGGCGAATGTCGCTGGTTCGAAGTCGGCAGCCTTAGTTTTCAGCCCGCCGAAGCTCTCAAACTCGCCTTAGTAATTTACCTCGCCGATTTTCTCGCCCGCAAAAAGGAAGAGGGAACCATTGGCAATCTCAAAGATTTTTGGCTTCCGCTCGCTCTTGTCTGTGGCTCATCACTCTTTCTCGTCGTCGTAGCACAGGGTGATCTCGGCACCGGCGTCGCCCTCATCTTTATCATTTTCGGGATGCTTCTCGTCGCCGGCGTCCCCACGTGGCAATACATCCTCGTACTTGTCCTCGTCCTGACCGTAGCAGTCGGCTCCGTCGCCACTTCGGCTCATCGTATGGAGCGAGTCAACGCTTGGTGGGCGGTCCTTACCGGCGGCGCTTCGAGTGACTCCACCTATCACATCGAAAACGCCATGATGGCCATCGGCTCCGGCGGCTTCTGGGGCGTCGGCACCGGCAATTCTGTTCAGGCCACCGGTTATCTCCCCGAGTCCATCAACGATTCCATCTTCGCCATTCTCGGCGAAACCTACGGTTTTTGGGGTCTTGGCCTAGTCCTCATTACGTTTATGGTCCTCCTTCTCCGTATGCTAAAAGTTGCCGGTCATTCACCCGATACCGGCAACCGTCTGCTCGCTGTGGGCGTCTTTTCGTGGACCCTCGCCCAAGTTATTGTCAATATCATGGCGATGACCTCGCTCGTTCCGGTTACCGGTATTACCTTGCCACTCCTCTCTTATGGCGGCACCAGCATGGTCTTTATCGCTTTCGGAATTGGCCTCGTTTGCCAAGTTTCGTGCTATACTAGTAGGGAGGGGGCAAAACAAGATGAAAATATTAGTAGTAGGCGGAGGGTCCGGGGGACATATCACCCCAGTACTCGCCGTAATTCGTGAAATCTTAGACAAAAAACCTCGCGCCAAGGTAGATTTTTGGACCGACCGCAAATACGTCCGCAACGTCACCAAACTCACCACCGAAATGCAAGTTGGCACCCACATCCGTGTCCAGCGCATCTCGGCCGGCAAGTTTCACCGCTACGCAGGCTGGCACTTCAAAGATTACTTTATTCACCTAGACATCACCCTAAAAGACATCATTTTTGGCAATCTCATCGGCTTTTTCGGTTTTCTCGGCGGTCTTATAACGAGTTTCTTTCGCCTTCTTCGCAAACGCAACCGCCCCAACATTATTTTTCTCAAAGGTGGCTACGTCTGCTTACCGGTCGGGCTCATCGCGCGCCTTTTCCGTATCCCCTACATCATTCACGAGTCCGACGCCGTACCAGGTCTAGCCAACCGCTTACTAATGAAGCGTGCGAGGAAGGTCGCCTTTGGCATCTCGCCCTCCGATGAGGTCATGGCAGCCCACCCCAATTATATCTACACCGGCATCCCCGTCGGTCCCGAGTTCCAGCGCATCACCCCGACCAAACAGGCCCAACTCAAGCGTGCTTTTTCATTCAACGCCAACAAGCCTCTCGTGGTTATCACTGGTGGCTCACAAGGCTCTGAAAATCTCAACGAAGCCACCCGGTTAATTCTCCCCGAGCTTCTCAAATTCACCTCCGTCGGTCTCGTCGCCGGCCGCAAATACTACGAGTCCGTCCTCGAACTCAAACGCTACGAGAACTGGGACCATGCCCACCTCGAGTCCGACTTCCGTATGTGGGAGTTCAATACCACCATGGACGAGTTAATGGGCGCCGCCGACGTTGTCGTTTCGCGTGCCGGCGCCACCACCATCGCCGAACTCGCCAGTCTCGGCAAGACCGTCATTCTAGTGCCTTTTGAACGTCTCCCCGGCTCTCATCAGGTCAAGAATGCCAATCGCCTATACGACGCCGGTGCTGTAGTCGTCGTCAATGATTCCGACATGATGAAAAACCCCAGCACCCTCCTTGACGAAATTCGCCACCTCATTCGCAGCCCTCGCGCCTCCGCCGACCTCGCCGAGCGCCTGCACGCCGAGGCTCACGCCGACGCCACCAGTCGCCTTGCCGACATCATCTTGGAGGAGGCCTAGGGTGGGCTTTTTGCGTAGTAAATCCACTAAAAACGCCCCCACTACTCCCGCCCCACCGGAGTTGGCTCGGCGACGAGCCAACAAACAGTCCACCATCCGCTCCGGTCGTACCATCGCCGAACATCGTGAGCATCTCGAAACTGCGTCCGAACGCGCCATCGCCCAAGACCGGTCTCACCGCCAGAAACGACGTCGCGTTTTTTTAACCGCCGTGAGCTTCCTCGCCGTTGTCGCCGGAGCGGTTTTTGTTGGCTCACAACTTTTTCGCAGTAAAGACCAGCCTCTTCCGTCCACTACCACTACAATTTACAACCCCTACGCCCCTACTGTAGAAGTCATCGACGAAGACGCCGGCCTCACCAGTGGCAAAATCACCAGTCGCATGAAAGAATACATCGGTATGGCCGAGGCCGACTTCCGCGAACTCGGTTACGCCCCCACCAAAGTCGTCATCCCCTCCGGTGCCATCCGCGAAGTCGACTTCTACCTCGACGGCGTCTCTGGCCGCATCAAACTCACCATCGACCGCGGCTCCGGCGTCTCTGTCGAGGACGCCGACCGTATGCTCCGCTACCTAGCCGGTCAGGGAATCACCGAGTTCGAATACATCGACGTCCGTATCGATGGCAAAGCCTACTGGAAATAAACTCCAGGACGTGATACAATCATTATCATGGATACCCCCACTTTACCTCCGTCCTATCCAGATCGTCATTTTTTGCAGTCCTCGCATTGGCGCACCTTCGAGCATTCTCTCGGCAAGCGCACCATTACCGGAAAGGGCGACGGTTACTCTTTTCTGGCCATCGCCGAGCGCACCCCAGTTGGTGAGTATCTCTACTTGCCCTATGGCCCCTATCTCAAGCATCCAGACGCCCTCGGCCCCGCTATCCGCCACCTCAAGAGCTCCGCAGGTCGCGCCCTTTTCATCCGCATCGAGCCCACTTTGCATTTAGCGCCAGAGCTCCTGCATTCATTCGGCGCCATCAAAAGCAAGGATTTAAACCCGGCCGAAACTTGGGTCCTTACTTTGCCAGCCGACCGCACCATGCTCCTCTCCCAGCTTCCTCGCCGCACACGCGGCTACTACAACACCCACGAAAAAAAGGGAATCACCATCACCCAGTCGCACACCCCAGACGATATCCGTCATTTGACCGTCTTGCAAAACCAAATCTTCGCCAAAAAACGCATCAAACCTTTTCCCGAGTCCTATCTTCGCGCAGAGCTTGCGCAAGATTTTGCCACCCTCTACCTCGCTTGGTTCGAGGGCAAAGTCATTGCCGCCATCCTCGTGTTTGACGACGAAAACACCCGTTTCTATATGCAGGCAGCCTCCGACAAGGCCTACGCCAAGCTAAATGCCAACGGTATTCTTACCATCGCTTCGATTCTCGACGCCGCCACTGCCGGCCTTAAGTACTACGACTTTTGGGGCATCGCCCCAGCCGGAGCCCCCGCCGACCACCCCTGGGCGGGCTTTACCGCCTTCAAAAAATCTTTCGCCGGCCAAGAGGTCGACTACACCGGTACTTACGACATTCCGCTCGGCCGTGCCAAATACCGGCTCTACCGGCTCTTAAAATCTATCAAGGGGCGCCTATGATGACTTTTGATATTATCTCTCCCGAGGAGTTCAAATCTTTTGCAAACAATAGCCAATACGGCAATTTTATGCAGTCGACCGAGCGTCAAGCATTGCGGCAACGTATGCATTACGACACTCACCTCCTTGGCGTCAAGCGGGACGGCACCCTAATAGCAGTCGGCCTCCTAGTCGTCAAAGACCACGAGGCCTGGATGCAGCTCGGTCCACTTCTCGACTACGCAGATTCCGATTTGCTACAATTTTTCCTCCGCCAGCTCACGCACTTTTGCGAGCAACACTCCATCTACGAGCTTGAGATTTATCCACCGCTACTTCGCTCAGTCCGCAGTATAGATGGCTCCAGCCTTGCCGACTACGACCGTGCGTCCATTTTCGACATTTTTGCTGCCAACGGATTCACTCACATGGGCTTTTCCAGCAAGCTAGATTTCAAGGCGCTTCGCTGGATGTTCGTCAAAGACCTCAAGGATCTCCCCACCATGCGCGACGTCGAGTTGTCGTTTAATGCCAGTACCCGCAAAAAATACCACAAAACCCTACGCGAGCTAGAAATCCACGTCCTTAAAGACAAATCCGAACTCTCAGATTGGCTACGCCCACTCGAGGAGAGTAATGCTCGCAACCACATCAAGACGCGCCCTCTCCAGTACTTCGAAGATCTCTGGGACACTTTCGGCGACCAAGCCACTTTTGTCGAGGCGCGTCTCCCGGACACCCACGCAGTCGTCTCGAGCGAGCTAGATATCTGGACCCCGCAGGAGTCAGTTGCCTTTCTTGCTGGCACCACCGAGTCACTCAAGCATTACAATGGCATTACTGCCATCAAGGGTTGGCAACTTGCCGAGTGCCTGCGCCGTGGCCAGACCCGCGCCAATTTCTACGGCATCGACGGTATTTTTACCTCCGACAATCCGCTACTCAAGTCCAAAAGTGGTTTCGGCGGAGTAGTGGAAGAATATGTCGGCGGTTTCAAGCGGCTTATCCGTCCCGCCAAATACTATCGCAAACGTGTCGCAAGTAAGATCGTCAACAAATTACACAGGAGTAAATCATGAATTTTCAAGAAATCACCGAGTCGGACTATCGTAGCTTTTGGGAACATTCGCCCCAAAAATGCTATATGTCCGCCCCCGAAATTAGCAAACTCATGGCGCACGCCAAAGTCTTTTATCTCGGCGTAAAGCGCGAAGGTCATCTCGTGGCCGCCGGCATGTTCAGAGGTACCAAACGTCGCCTACTCGGTTACGATTTCTATGCTCCGCGCGGTCCTCTGCTCGATTATAATGACGCCACGCTACTGGAGTTCTTCATTCGCCATTGTCACGATTTTTTGCACCATGCTGGCGGCTATCGCCTGCGCATCGACCCCAATCTGCCTCTGCTCGAGCGCGATATTGACGGGCTGCCGGTCGAGAACGGCTGGGACAATCAGCCAATTGTTGACCACCTGACATCACTCGGGTTTCGCCCGCGTCCCTATGTCGAGAACGTCTCGCAAATCACATGGGAATTCGTCTTGCCGGTCGCCGGTCAGACCAAGGAAAAGCTACTAGAGCAGATGAAGCCCAACACTCGTCGCCGCATCAAGCAGGCTCTCGAACTCGGCATCGAAATCCGCGACCTAGACTACGACCATCTCGACTCTTTCTATCAAGTTCTCGCCGACACCGGTTCGCGCAAATCTTTCGAAATCCGCGACCTAGATTATTTCCAGCGTATGTATCAGCTATTCAACCCTATGGGTGGTATAGAGTTCGTCTCGGCGGTTTTTAACCCTAAAAAGAGCCTAGCCAAGTTAAACGACAAGCTCACGCAGCTAAAAGCCACCACCCCCGACACCATCGAGGCCAAGCGCTTGCAGGCCGGCTCCATCAAATCTCTCGAGACTCGCATCGCCAAGTTAACCGGTCTTTTTCCCGAGCCCACCGATACGGAAATCACCCTATCAAGCGGCATGTTTATGACTATTCAGCCCGAAATCCTCCACCTTTTTGGCGGCAATGTCGGCGCCTACCTCAAGCTAGACGCTCAGTACGCTCTCCAATGGGAAATGATTTGCCGCGCTCTCTCTGGCGGCTTTCAGCGCTACAATTTCTACGGCATCCCGCCCGACATCAGCACTCACCCCGAGAACTACGGTATCTACGAGTTCAAACGCGGCTTTTCCGGCTACGTTGAGCAGCTCATTGGCGAGTTCGAACTCCCATTATCCTCTCGCTACCACCTCAGCCACATCCGCAAATAGCCCCAGAGCAGGGAACTGTTCGGTTTTTGTTCGGGAGGATACGATGCTCTTTTTGTTCGGTTTCTGTTCGGGTAAAAACCGCACATTTTTACCTCTCTGCGACGGCCTATTACCAAGACCACGTTAAAATCCTCAAAAAGGGAAATAAAAACCAGGGAAACACCAAATTTTGAAAATCCGCCAAAAATCCGCAAAATCTGCCAAAAACTGTCAAATCGCCAAATCCACCTCAAAGCCAGCCTCGCCCAGCCTGTAATGTCGCAAAATATGCATTGTGCGACATTGGACCTCCACCAAAAAGACGATAAATCATACGTCCATCACGCCCATCATTTCGCCTACGACCCGTCTATTTGCCGTTTCTACGATAGTTCTTATGCTTGCCACCACGTTGTCGTGTTGGCTTGTTCCGCGTCTCCTGCGCGCTTTCAGACGCCAGAGGCGCAGCTTTTTCGGTTGCTAGCGCCTGCGCCCCCACCAACTTGGCAAGGTCTTTTAGTCCCGGCCGGTCTTTTCCCTCGGCGGTATTTGGCGACATCTTAGTCCGCCGAAAATCCCCCTGTGGTGTCGCTTCACGGGGAACTGACCGGGGAATCGACCGAGCGGCAACCGCTGTCGTCCGGTGTTCCAAGTTCGGTTTTTGTTCGGTAGAATTATGTCCAGCCCCCCGCCACTCACGCGGCACCGGTACGAACACCGGTTGCCCCTCGTCGCCCCCCTGTCGTCCCGAATCCGACAATTCCCTCTTGTACTTCTCTGACTGTTCGATCGTTTCGCGAATTTCCGCTTCCACTTCAGCCCGTGGCCGTGCAAATTCAGCCCGCGAATGCGCCACGATCGCGTCGAAGTTATCGGCGGGCGTTTTAGGTATAGATAGCGTCGTCGCCGAAAAAGCCGGTACTTTTTCTCCGTTAATAATCATCGAAATCACAAAATGCCGGTTATTTAGCTGCAAGAGGTCCGACGCCTCAAAGGTCGGTTCAAACTGCTTCGCCAGTATCGGCGCATCATCGGCCGACACCCGGAAGGAAATCGTCGTCCCCACGTTGCCAAACACCGCATCCCGCACGCTGTCGGTCATCTGGGCCACATACTGGTTCGCCACCGTCAGATTTAGTCCGTATTTTCGCGCCTCCGACAAAATCACCGCAAACGAATCTGTCGCAAAGTTCTGAAACTCGTCCACATACAGATAAAACGGTCGCCGGTCCTCCACAAGGGGAATGTCCGACCGCGACATCGCCGCGAGTTGCACCTTCGTCACCAGGAATGCCCCCAAAATCCCCGCATTATCTTCCCCGATCAGCCCCTTCGACAGGTTTACCACCAATATCTTCCCTTCGTCCATAATCTTCCGAATGTCAAACGACGACTTTGGCTGCCCAATGATATTGCGGATAATCGGGTTCGCCGTAAATGCCCCCACCTTGTTCAATACCGGCGCAATCGACTCGTTCACCTGTTTTTCGTTCCACTGCCCAAACTCGTGTTTCCAGAATTGTAGCACCGTTACGTCTTGGCAATAGTCCAGCGTCTCCTTGCGAAAATCCTTATCTGTTAGCATCCTGGAAATATCCAGCAACGTCGCACTCGGCCGGTCGAGCAAAGCCAGCAAAGTATACCGCAAAATATGTTCTAGCCTCGGTCCCCACGAGTCGCCAAACATCCGTTTCAGCACCCCAATCACTTCCGAGCAAATATTCGGCTTCCGCGAAGGGTCGGAAATCTCCAGCGGGTTAAACGCCACCGGATATTCCACGTCCGCCGGGTTGAAATACACTACATCAGAAACCCGTGACTCCGGTATAAATCGCAAATTGTCTGTCGCAAAGTCCCCATGTGGGTCAATGATGCAGTACCCCTGATTATAAAACACGTCGGACAGAGCAAATAACTCCAGCATCCCGCTCTTCCCTGCCCCTGTTTGCCCGATGATATAGACGTGTCGCGACCGATCGCGTCGCGTCAGTCCAAACTGATGGTTAATTCCCCGGAAATTCGTCAGTCCGAACGCCGAAATGTTCTCGTCGTTCGCCACCACCCCTGTTAGTACCGGCAACTGCGCCGGTGGCTCAGCGGTCTTGGAGTTCGCCCACACGATATTCGGCGTCTCCACCGAAGTATGCGGCAAATGATAAACGCTCGCTAGTTCCGAAATATTCAAGATAAACCCGCGGTCAGAGAACCCCCGCATCTTATACGCATCCAAATCTTTCGCATTAAACGACCCGCCTTTCTGTAAAAACCCATTCAAAGTGGTAGAATTATACTGCTTAAACGTCCCCACTAGCGCCTGCATATTCAGTTTTGCGTCTACCTCATTTTGCCCTAGGTAACACAGCCGAATCTTCACCTCATACCCTAGTTTCGTCGCCTTTTCCTCGGCCTTGGCTATCTGGGTCTTGGCCCGCTCAGACAGCTCCACTTTCGGCGCATCCGACCCCGATCCCCCCGCCGGCGGACGAAACAGCGCCCCTAGCGCCTCCACCATCCATGTCCAGTCCACCCCCGAGCCTGGAAACAAGGGTCTCTTCCCTTCTCGCACCCGCCGGATAAACCGATCAGTCACGTTTTTTCGCCAATCGTCCGCAATCGGCCGCGCCAAAATCTGAATCCACATCTCCTCTGTTCTACTGGGGTCCAGTTTCGCCAACGTCCCCGTAATCCCCGCCAAGGGGTCCACCTCAAACGTATCAAACGTCTTAATCGGCAACGCCTCGTTCTCTGTTAATCCCAGTTCCGTCATGTATTGTACCGGATATTTGTCGCGCCCGTCCGCATAATCCTCGTTCATCTTATAAATCTGCACCGTCGGATACTGCGCATAAATCTGCCCCTCGACAAAACTCTGCAACACCTTCGGTACCCACACATAAAACCGAATCTGCCCCGCTGTCGATACAATCTCAAACGACAAATGCTCCTGCACCCCGCCGCTGTTCTTCAACTCTTGTTTATCCCGCAAAATCCCATGTAGCGACGCAAACAACTGCTCCGCCGCCAGTTCTTTCTTGTCGTTCGTCCGCGGTATTTCCAGCATCAAAAGCACCGAATCTACGTTCAGCACCTTCAGTTTATTGATTTTCTTGTAATTTCGATATGTCATAAACGCCAAAATCCCTACCACTGGTATCCAGAAAATCGGCATAAGAATAAAATGTATAACCGCATCCATACCCAAATTATATCACATTTCCCGCTTGCACTACAGCCAAATCTCGTCCCACCACTAAGTCCTATTTCGCCCGTTAACCAGCCCTCAATACTTTTTTCAAAACCCATTTGCCCATCCTCTATTCGCCACTAAGCCAACGTATACAAGTTCTTATCTACCTTCCGAAACACCTTCTTATTCTGCAAATTTAGTAAAATTGTCGTTTCTTTTACCTTCCGCACCCGCAATACCTGCTTTACGATTTCCTCGCGCGTCAGCGGCTCACCCGCCTTCTCTAGCACCGAGGTAATGATATCCGAAATAGTTCCTTTCTTATACCCCCAAGTATTCAGCGCATAAATCCCCCGCCCAATCAAGATAAACCGCGAATCCTTAATTAACTCGTTATGAATCGCCTGCACCGTTACGTTCTTGCGTTTAAAATTCGAATTCGCAATCTCATCGGCAATCTCCGAGAAGTGCATCGGCTCTTTCTTGGTCTCGAGAATCACAAATATCTTATCGCGAATGTTTCTCGGGTTTACTGACGGCCACTTGGCCAACCCCCACACCCCATTCAACGTCGCCAATAACTTCGAAATTGACGCAATCGCCCGTATATGGTCAGGATGCTCATAATCTAGTTTGTTGTCAAGTTCATCCAAGGTCATCGGTGCTTTATTCTTACGGATTACCTCGACAATTGCATCTGCCTTCTCCCGAATCGCCAGCGAATCGCCATACTCAGAAATCCCCACCGCATAATAATACCGGTCATTTTCCTCTACCGTCGTCAGCGCCTTGGCAAACGTCGAGATAAAATAAATCCCACTCCTCTCCGAAGTGGCAGTCTCGCGCCCATACACCTTATCCGCTAGTTCGTCCAACTTCGCCACTCGCCCCATCTCCGTCAAGTTGCGTACCAGCACCTTTTCGGCCGCCGCGAGTTCTGGTATCTGCCCTTCCTCTGCGCAAATCTGCAACCGTATCAAGACCGCCTTCTCGAGCTGCCGCACCCGCTCGCGTGTGATTGATAGCCTCTCGCCGATTTGCTCCAGAGTTTCCCTGCTACTTTTCAAACCAAAACGCCGCGAAATAATCTCACGCTCCCGGTCCTGTTCGATGATTTTCAGACTCCCGGATATTGCTTTTTTCAGGATTTCCGCATTTTGGTCCACTAGTTTCTCCTTGTCCTTATATCTGTTATTACTGCTAACTATCTTAATAATACCATAAGTCTCCGCAATTGTCAACTATAGATTTTATTAACTTCCACTACTATTGTAGCACATTTTTTACAACTTTGGAAAAAAATGTAAAAACATAAGCAAAAACATCTTTTCACCCCCCGTTCAGCCCTAAATCGCCGGTACTTTTTGTGTCGAACTCCACGAATTTTGCAATAAATCTGCATTTTCCCGTTGAATTTTTTCAAAATCCCTGCTACAATAAAACTATAAAATTTTTCCAAAAACCAAGTGCACATTATTTAATCAGTAAAAGTCAATAGTGAAGATTAAAAGTAGAAATCAGCACCAGTAGGTACTAAGTTGCTTTTAATCTTCACGGTTAACGCGCTTGGTTTTTGGAAAAGCCTACGGGTGCTGATTTTTATCCGGGTCAGTCTCGTAAGAAGATTAATAATCATAAGCGAGGTACCATGCCAAAAATCATATATACTATCAACCATAAAAAATCACTATATACGATAATATATGGTGCGTTCGGTATAGCATTATTTAATATTATCTTTGCGACTTGTATACAGGATACTTATGCCGCTAATATGGACTTCTCCATCAACGTCAAACCATCAGCAAGCATTACAGTTCCCTCTACTCCCATTAACCTTAGTATAGATCCTAGTAGAAGTAATGGCTTTAGTTCTGCAGTGCTTAATATAGAGGCTGGCACTAGCTATGATAGTGGCTATACTATTATTATGCAATCAGGCCATACTCCAGGAGAGATAGATAACTATAATCTAGTTAATACTAGTAGTAATGATACTAATGACCCTAGTGCTAATATTCCTATACTTACCTCTACCTATACTGAATCTACCTTTCCTGCTAATCACTGGGGTATTAAAGTAGGTAATAGTACTGACTATACTGGCATTGGGACTAATGGTGCTATTGCCTCTACCACAGACAAAGGTGGCAATACTGTACCAGTAACCCTAGCCGCTAAAACCGACTACCTCCAAGCCCCAGGTACTTATGAAACCACCTTAAACTTTTCTATCATTGCCAACATAGATAGTAGCATGACTATAGACAACTATACCTACATGCAAGACATCGCAACCCTCTCTACTACTAATCGCCAAGCCCTAGTAGATAGTATGATAGAAAGCAAAACCTACACCCTAAAAGATAGTAGAGACAACCAAGATTACACTATCGCCAAACTAAAAGACGGTAAAGTCTGGATGAC
>CAYNBW010000017.1:0-15745 GCA_964396015.1 uncultured Candidatus Saccharibacteria bacterium
CATCTAACACGATAAACCTGTCATGAATTATTCTATCCATACAGACAAAATTAATTCTAATATCCGGTCGCTCGATCTTGAAATCTTCAATGTCAGACTTTTTTATATAACCATTCTTTCGATCCGTAAAAAACGTAATTTCTAAATTCGATTTCACGTCCAACAAAAGACGTAGCGTTTTAATACTTATGTAATTATCTACGATGAAAATCTTATGCTTAGCTCTATTGTAGATATCCATATAAGCGTCTTTGGCTCGGATAGGTTCACCATTTAGAAGTAAAAATTCTTTCATTTCCACAGTTCTAGCAAAATCTAAAAACACCGGCGCGATATCCGCTTTCTTGACTACAGAAACCATTTCATCAGCTATTTTATTGACTTTTTTGTCGATACTATCAATTTCATTTTTTATTTCGACAATATCTTTAGTATTGTCCATTACCCTAGAAGCAAGACTAAGATTTTCACGATAACCTAATAGATTTTGATTTTCCAAAATATAGTCTTTCATCGCTTTAAAAGCCATGATTAGTCTACGACTTTGTTTGGTCGCCAACTCACCTTTCAATACTGTCATTAGCATATAAACTCCCGATTCCGTAAAAGCATACGGCATTCTTCTATTGCCACCACGTCCTTTAGTTTTTGCTATCAATTTTTTTGATAACAAAAGTTCATCGATATCATCTTTACTTAACCTAAACATAAAGTCATCACCCTCAAATTTTTCCGAATTATTTTTTACCTGCTGATTAAACGCACTGGTAGTATAGCCATATATTTCTGCAAGATCGTAATCCAACACCACATGCTTGCCATGAATAGTGTAAATTTTATTCTTTAAACTATTTTTTGAACTATCGACAATATTATCCATGGTTTTTTCGTTAACATTTTTTGGCATAAAACTCCTTTTATCTTAGTATGCTTAGGGTAGCAAAGAGGTAACAAAAAATCAACCCCCCACTCCCACTAAGCGTTTTACTCGCTCGCCCCTCTGGGGTTCGCTCGCGATTGGCGCCCTCATTGGTCGGGCGCCTTGTTATTGGCAAAATATAGCCCTTCTCATCATTGATTGTTACCTGCGTAACGTCCGTAACCCATTTCTGATTTGGAGCTTCGGCCGCAAAATCCCTCTGTAACAAATTCGGAGCAATTTTACCAGCAGTACCTTTATAGGAATAATATCTTACTATGCGAACCTTAGATGCAATTCCTATTTCACGCATTAAGCGATATACTCTTTTATGGTTGCATCTCTTACCTCTGTTTTTTCAGCTCAAGAGCTATTCTTCGGTATCCATATCGTCCTTTATGATTATGATAGATGTCACTAATTTCTTGTTTTAGGTTAGCATCCTTATCTAGCTTATCAAATCACCGTCATAGACTCCTTTAGATTGACTTTTCATATATTTAGCGTATCACGTTATACCAGATTTGAAAAACGGTAAAGCCTTAACTACTTGCTTTGGGATAGCCGCAGTTAAGGCTTTACCTGGTGCATTTCATTATTAAATAAGGTTTATAAATATGGGTTCACTTCATTTATGGGTACAGTTCAGCTTACTAACCACGCACACAGCGTACTGAGCACCCGTAGACGCGATTGAAGCCGGAGCTAGCATCCAGCGAACTAAAGTATTCTAGGTAGTAGCGATAGTCGCTATCGTAATCGAAGACAGTAGCCGACCACCAGCGCCCGAACAAACCGGCATCGTACAGGAACCCACTGTCGTAGTACCCACTCTTAACAGGAGAGAAAGCGGAGGAGTAGCCAGTGATGCCGGAGAACTCATTTTGAGTAGGCAAGCGCCAACCTTTGGGGCAGACGTCGTAGGTTTGAGTATTGGAGTTGGACGAGCCGGTAATGGTACCAGCTGAGGCAGCAGCATAGTTATACCAGGCTCCGTATTCGTTGTTGGGGTCGTCGTTAGCGTTAGTACATTGCATGGCGGCAGTGTCGTAGCCACTAGTGGAGGAGCTATTTGCTGCTGTAGAGAGTAGGGCAGTGGGGGTGGTCCAGTCAGAAGAGACGTTAGAGTCAGAGCTTGTAAGGGTTATAGTCTTGATGGTATCGCCATAGGTGGAGCCAGAGCCATTACAGCCGATGGCAAGATTTCTGGTCATCCAGAGGTTACCGTTGATTTTGGCGATGGTGTAGGTCTGCTCGTCTCTTTTGTCCTTTACCGTATAGCTTTTGCCAGCTTCCATTGAGTTAAGAAGGTTGGTGTTATCGGTGTTAGAAAGCGAAGCAAAGTCTTGGAGGTAGGCGGTGCCGTTTTCAAGAGCGGTGAGTGGGTCTTTTTCCCAGTCGGATTGAAGCACACACCTAACAGAGAAACCGTTGTTCCGACTGTCGATACTCGCAGGGTTGACACTCGAACCATCGAGGCTGAGGTAATACATAAAGTTACCATTGAAGCGCGTAGACGACCAGAAGGCGCCGTAGCTACCCGGATTCGAGGGCGAACCACCTAAGAAGGTGCCAGAGAGGGTAAAGGCGGCACCACCACTAGCGACTGGGTTGCGCATTTTAGCGTAAGTGTTATAGCTGGAATTACTGTAAAGGGTCTGGAATTCACCGCTAGTATTGCCAGTTGGGAGGCGCCAACCTTTAGGACAGAGGTCAGAGGTAGCGTCACCTGTGCCAGAGCCAGATGCATAGCAGTAAGTTCCAGCAGAGGCGGCGCAGTAGTTGTAGAGGGTGCCGTAAGGCATATCATTAGTCGAATCGGCGCCAGATACTGGGATGTATTCTGCAACGGTGAAGGATCCCGAGCTACTAGATTTCTTCCAACCGTTAAAGGTAGCGGCACTGACCGTATCGGTAAGGTTTGTATTATCACTTGTGAGGTCGGTGGTGAGGTCGGTGGCCCCAAGATTTAAGTTCGTCATCATCCAGCACTTACCATCCGCCAGTCTCTGCACTGTATAGCTCTGCTCATCCCGACTATCTGTCACCACCGTTGGTGCATTCGCCACACAAAGTGACGCGTCAAGATCCTGTATTAGCGGGAGACTCTCCGCCACCTTCGCCACCGCCGAGAAATTAATCACGTTATTATACGTATCCTGTGTTTGCGCCGTATCCGCCGCCGCACCAATCAAGAAACTCGTCGTGTCATTAGCTGCCGCTCCAGTCGTCGTCTTAAGCTCCGCTCCATTTGTCGCCGTGTATAACGGCAACCCATTATAGTGTGCCCCCGTGTCTATCGAATATCCCCAGTATCCTCCGCTCAGCGAAGTAGTATTTGCATTAGTTGCCACGCTCGTGAAGGTCGCCCCCGTCGTCCCATTCAAATTCGTGTTATTATAGGTCGTGTTTCCCACCGTCGCATACAACCCATAGCCATACTGGCTGTTCGTGTTCACCGTAATCGTCACCGGCGCACTATTCGCCGAGTTGCCCGGCGCCAGGTCCGTAATCGTCAAATCCCCACTTGATAGCGACATCGTCAACATCGAGTTAAACGTAAACTGAATCTGTGAATCGTCCACGTACGACAAAGCGCTCGCACCGCCCGCCATCGCCAACCCCCCAAGTATAATTCCACACGTTGTTATAACCTTTTTTGCTTTCATACTCCTATCATACCACAACCGCTTTCAAAAAACAATAAGCAAAATCCACAAAATCGCATTTTTCTCACCCCAACTCAATCTCGCCCCCCCAACTCAATAATCCACAATCCCGCCTACCACCTATACATCTCACCACAAAAATCCCCCCGGACTCTGTCCGGGGGATAGTTTACAATTTTTTACGCCGCATCCGCTTCCGCCCTAGCGCCTTCCTCAGCCTGCCGCCGAGCTTCTTCTTGACACTGTTTTTCCATCTCCAACATTTGGTCATGTCGGAGAAGTTCCAAAATTTCCGCCAGCATTATTTTCTGACGACGTTTTCTTTCACTCTTCCGTTTCTCTACTGAACGGTTTACACTAATCCACGCCGCGGTTTTCATCGTTACATGAACTAGCGTACCATACAGCGCCGACACGACTCCAATGCAAATCGGAGTCAAGATAAGCGAATAAAATCCGCTATCCCCGGCCAGCGCGTTATCGCACCACTGCAATGTCCCTCGCCAGCTTTCTAACGTAAACATCGTGGCAAATATCACGCCACATATCAGCGCTGTCGAGTTCAACACTCCGTTACTGAAAATCCTCTGGACTTTCAGTCTCTGCCTCGTCAAACGAAACTGCTGTGTCGCCAGAACGGCGGCCAGCACCAGCATCACCGGTGCCAGTACCATCCAAGCATTAAAACTAACTGTAAACTCATGATAAAATTCGTTACCCATACCGTACCCCTTTCCGAGAGGACGCCCCCTCAAGACAACGAATTGGTGCGAGGCTCTCTTGCCACCCCCAATTCAAACCTATACTTCCATTATACCACACTTATGCTAAAATGTCAAGGTCAACAACCAGCCTCTCGCACCACTCTCAGCACCGCCCAGGATGTCATAAATCACTGCCCCTTACTGGTTACCTGCTTTTCGTAATCTATCCCATAGTTCGCATATTGCAACTTCATATACGCGCTATCTAGTTCGCTCGCCACACTCTTGAGTGGCTCTTCCTTCGCTACCGCCATTACCAAAAACCTTAGAGGCTTATTATACCCCCCACAAATCTCCATATTCTCCCCATACGCTTTCGTTCCCGGGATAGTCAACCGCCTCACCCCGCCAACCCGCATTCCCGTCACCCCCTCTGTCCAGCCGTCAATCATTCCTATCGACACATCCAGCACTTTATTAAACGCCGTCGGCTCGCTCGCCGAATCCAACGACGAATCAAACACCGACCCATCTGCACACCACCCCACATAGTACGCTAAATAATCGCTGTCTTCCGCCCCTATCTCGCGCCCCTCACCGACCGCTAAATCCTTCGTTTTCACCTCACCTTCATTCGCCGCCGCCTCATCATAAGCCCCCACCGCCGAAAGATACTGGCTAAACTTCTCGTAATCTCCCGCCGACGCACTCCTAAACTTATCTAGCGCCGTCTTGTACCCATTCTGATAATACGCCATCCGCTCATCGCTCAGCGCTTGTGTCTCACTCGAATCCGCACTCGACGACTTACTCCCGCTAATCACAATCGCCGCATACGACGCAATCATCGATCCCACCATAAACAGCGCAATCAGCGCAATCACCACCCTCTGCCCCTTACTGGTTTTCAGCTCTTTTTCTTCCATAACACTCCTATCTCAACTCATTATATCACAAAAAAGACCCTCTACTAAGGGTCTTTTTGCACTTTTTAAGGTTTTATTCAGCTTTCTTGCTGGGCCTCATCGGTACAGCAACCTTAGCGAATTTCCCCCCAGCCTTTTCGATCGCCTCTACCGCCGACTTCGAAGCAAACTGCGTCGAAAGTTCCACCTTCGCCGTCAGTTCACCCCTAGAAATTATTTTCACCTTCACAAACGGGCTCGAAATCAGCCCCGCCTCTGCCAAAGCATAGTTATCCACCTTACCCGACAAATCATTCAACCTGTCAGTATAGACCACCTCAGCCTTGGCATGAAACGACTTAAAGCCCTTCAGCTTCGGCACCGCCTGCATAATAGCACGCTGACCGCCCATAAACCCTGCCGGCATCTTCGAATGTCCAGTCCGAGCCTTCTGACCTTTGGTCCCCCGCCCCGCAGTCTTGCCTTGCCCCGCTGCAATCCCCCGCCCCTTCCGGCTCGGTCGTGTATTCTTCGCAACTTCCAAATCGTTGTATTTCATTACTTATCCTCCTTCTTTGCGGACTTCTTCGCCTCAACCTTTTTCTTCACTTCCTCAACCTTTTCTTTCACTTCGGATTTCTTCGCCTCAACATCCTTTTTCACCTCAGCCTTCGTCTCAGCCTTCGCCCCCGTCCACTGATTCCGTGGCACCTGCGCTTTCAGCCCCTCAATCACCGCATAAGCAATATTTACTTTATTAGTCGAGCCAAGCGACTTCGAAATCAAGTTCTTCACCCCCGTAAGTCCCATAATCGCCCGCACCGTACCACCGGCAATGATCCCAGTACCCGGCGCCGCCGGCTTCATCAACACGTCCGCCCCCGTCACCTTGGTCCGTACCTCGTGACAAATCGTCTCACCATCCATGTTAAAGGTCACCATGGTTTTCTTGGCCTTCGAGGTCGCCTTTGCCACCGCCGTGGTCACATCGTTCCCCTTCGCCACGCCGATTCCCACTCGGTTCTTGTGATTACCAATCGCCACCAGCGCTTTAAACCGCATCCGACGTCCACCCGCCACGGTCCGCGACACCCGATCCACTGCAATAGTAATCTCGTCAAACTCTTTCGGCGCCACATCCGCCCTTACGCGGTCGCGTCGCCCTCGTCGATCCATTTTCCGCCCCGCAATGTCTCGCACTTCTTTCTTTGCCGCCACCTTGTCATCCATCTTGAGAGTGCCGGACTTGTTAATTACCCTTGGGGCTTTTTTCTCTGTTTCAGGCATACTAAAACTCCAGTCCTTCCTTGCGAGCCGCATCGGCTAGTGCCGACATCCGCCCCGCATATAATTTTGCACCACGATCAAACACTACCTTAGAAATCTTCTTAGCCTTGGCCTTCTTTGCGATTTCCGTGCCAATCGCCGCTGCTTTCTCGGTCATCGTACCAGTCATCTTAGTCCCGACCGTCGTCGCATAAGCGAGTGTAGTCTTTTTCTCGTCATCAATAACCTGCGCTGTCACGTTGAGGTTCGAAATATGCACGGAAAGCCGCGGTCGTTCCGCCGTCCCCGTAATCTTCGCGCGTGTGCGCTTTGCTCTAAATTGCTTATTCATTATTTCTTACCTGCCTTTCCAGCCTTGCGGATAATCACCTCATCCACATACTTAATCCCCTTACCCTTGTAAGGTTCTGGCTTCTTCAACGCTCGAATTTCCGCTGCCACCTGACCAACCTTCTGTTTATCAATCCCCGAGACGGTAATTTCCATCTTGTTGGTCGCAAGTTGCACGCCCTCCGGTGCTTTATATTTCACCGGGTGCGAAAACCCAAGCGCCATCTCGATTTCTTGGCCACCGCCCGATAAGCGGAACCCCACGCCATTAACTTCTAGTTTCTTCTCGTAGCCACGCGTCACGCCGACCACTGCGTTGTTTAGCAGAGCCCGCTGTAGACCATGCCAAGCCCTGCTCTTGGGCTCGTCATCCTCGCGCGTCACCGTAGCTACATTCCCTTCAACCGACACCTTAGTCTTCGGTTGCACCGGCACCATGAGTTGACCTTTCGGACCCGCGACAGTAATTTCACTCTCGCCGACCGTAATTGTCACTCCCGCCGGAATTTCGATGGGTTGTTTTCCGATACGACTCATATCTTCCTTTACTTAATATTATTACCCCCATTATATCACAAAAACACCTCTCTTGCAAGAGGTGTTTTTGCCTATTCAGTCTTAGTTGAACATCCTCGCATGATACCGCCGCACGAAGTGTCGACCTAGTACCCCCGCTACTACACCGCCAATCAGAATCGACGCCACCAGCGCAATCACCCCACCGCCATTTACACCGCTTTCATCAGTCATATAAAGACCCGTATCTGGCGTCCCTGCACTGCCTTTGCCATCTTCTGCCGCTTCATTCACGCCTGCCACCCCATAAGTGGACAAATGTGTCGTGTTGAAGCTCAGGATATAAGTCATACCCTCACCCTCTTCGATAGCACGAAGCTCCGCATCCAACCTCTCGCGCTCGATGCCATTATCGTCGAAATAAATCACTTTCACACCACTATATGCTTTTAACGCATTATACTGCTCCTCAGTCAAACTTATCTGTACCGTCAAATCACTACCCGTCACTTCAATCTCCGCGCCATCACGATCCTGCAACGATACATCAAACACTGCCACTAACGCCGTCTCATAATCGTCCGCCGCATCAAGCACTAGCCCATTACCGTCCTTCGACAAAATCGTCGCAAACGCCCTCCGGTCTGCCACGAACTCCTTGTTGAATGTCAGACTCCCCCAAACCACGCCCGGCACTTCACCGTTCGATACAATCCCATCGGCGAAACCGCTTAAATCCGTTTCCGGCGCCAGAATCACATATTCACCTTTTTCCTCGTCATATCCAAGATCCACCGACCCCCCAGTCTCCTCGACAAACGTCTCCGGATTAATCACTTCATAAATTTCCACATTCTCATTCCTTGCTACCGCATATCCGTCTGCCACGAAATTCGAACCTTCAGCAAACGGTTTATTATAGATACCGCCTGTAATAAATTTCGCCACATCCTCGCTTACCACTATCGGCGCGCTCGACGCGTGAAACGCTCCGCCCGTAATCGCTACCGAAACTTTCTGGACGTCCTCCGCCCCATTGTTCTGGGGATTACTCTCCGCAAACACCACCGGCGCCTCGAAATACCCATTCCGAATCTCAACATCAATCGGCTGCGTCGTCGTATGCTGTGCCACCGCAATCGCTACCCCCTTCGCGGTCGCCCCATTACCATTCGGATTAAACTCATACGGCGCCTCTTTGTCAACGATAATCGTCGCCCCGTCGACAATCAGTCGCCCAGCGCGCACCTCCACCCCAGCCACTTTTGCGTTAATCACCGCCCCCGTTCCCAGCGTCGTCACCCCATTCACCTGCGGCGCATAAACCCCCAACTCCGTAGAGGTAATTTCGCCTTTGTTGATGGTGATCTTTGCGTTCACCCCGGAGTTAGACCCGCTCGCCGAGCCATTCCCCGAGACGCCATAACATCCTTCTTCGTTCGTACAAGTCACTTTGCCGTCGTTCATTACAAACTCCGAGTCGTTAAAGACCGTCACCGCCCAGTCAGCCCCCTTCAGCTCCCCGCCTTCCTGAATTAGCTTACCGCCCCCTATCACCACGACAGCCGACTGCCCACCGGTAATCGTTCCCCCACCCTTGGAGTCGCGCACCGTCAGCGTCTTCCCCTGCACTTGAAACGCCCCAAACCCCGACGTCGTAAAGCTATGCCCGTTCAGGTCAAGCGTTAAGTCTTTCGCTACGCCAAAATACCGCGTATCCGTTGCGTCGCAAGTCAGCGTAATCGTTCCGCCTTCTTCCGCTACGTCACGCACCGTCTTAAAGTCACTATAAGTTTCTCCCCCATAAGAAAAACAGCTTCCGCCCTCGGCCAAAGCCACTTGTGACCCGACTAGCCCCACACCAGTAGATGCTACTAGCCCTAAAACAGTACTTACTGTTCGCCACCTCTTCATTGTATGTAACCTCCATTAACTACTACTACCATTTTATGCCAAAATAAGCATAAAGTCAATACATTTTTCACGAAAACATACTTTCACCCCATTCCGAAAAAAGGTGATTTGTCACCTTTTTTCGGAATAGCTACTTCTTTACCTCACCAAAAATCCCCCTTACAGGGGGATTTTTGTACTATATATTATATAGTTATTTGCGAGCCTTCGCAAACTTCACCGCACCAGCCAGTGCAATGATTGCTGCAATAGTCGCAATCGCGGTCGTCGCGCTAACAGTCGCCGACGCACCTTCAGAAGTCGATGCACCAGTATCTGCCACTGCTTTCAAGGTGTCCTTGTACGCCAACGCATAGGTCGAGAACTTATCCGACTCAAACGTCACCGTCCCAGCCTCAGCGTCATAGCTAGAATCAATAATCTGCGCCACACCGTTATGATAGCGTACCACTACATACTGACGAGTGTAACCAGTTGCTGGACCTTCAACTTCCATCACGATAGTCTGAGCATTCGTCAGTTCAGTCAAAGTCCCCACTGCCTCACCATCAATTGATACCACTACGTCAATATTATAGTAACTAATATTGTCAAGGAACTCAGCCTCGGTGATGTCAAACACCCCCGCAATCGCTTCTTTCACTTCATCGGCCACCGCGTCCTCCGAGAGCGCAGTCTTAACGATCTCAGTCGAAATCGACTCACCATGATCGAGCGCATAGCGCACCGCATCATAAGTCTCTTCCGAGTCAAAGCTATTGATAAACGCCCTGAAGACAGTCTCAAATAGTTCTTCAGCAGCCTCAGCCTCTTCTTCGGTTTCAGCGTTATCAATCATCTCGATGATGTCATCCAGCCAACCCAGATAATCAGTAATCGTATCGCTCCCCTCACCAGTGATTTCGCTCTCACCCGGCATTACAAACATCATTTTAGAATCTGACGCAACAGCATCTTCGCCAACCAGAGCATGCACTACCACCATGTATGCAATATCGGTATTGATACCCTTTGCAGCTCGAATGTTGATTAGCCCTTCACCATCTTCCATCTGGACATGGGCGATATCGAAGCTTTTCGTAACATCTTCTGGCTCTACAATCGCATCGTCGTCGCCAATCGCACGCATCAAAGGCATTGCATAAACCGATACCTCAATGTCGTCAAACTCAACACCCTCAAAGGTATACCCAAAGCTCACGCCATCTTCATCGCCAGCTACCAGCATAGCCGGATCGCCATCTATAAAGGCAATCGTAGCTTCCACCGGCTCAGTCGAATCGACAATAGTGATAGTACGGGTCTCAGTTGCCATTTCTTCACCCTCAATAGTTTGAGTAATGGTCACTTCCACCTCGCCAGCTTCCACACCTTCCTTAGCGGTAAAGGTATAGGAACCGTCTTCCTCGACGACTTTAAGTTTGGCCTCTGCACCCTCCTCTACTGTCTCGGCCACTGTAATTACGCCATCACCAGATACCGTAAAGGACGCGGTCGTATCTTCCGAATCCTCAGCGATGTCGATCGTCAAGTCCTCGTCCGAAACCGCCAACTTGTCGTACACAGTTACGTTCTGGACAACCTCATCAGCGCCCACGTTGGTGTATTCCACCGTATAAGTCACGGTATAGTTGCCAGCCTCAGTAGTATTGAAAGTAAGGCCACCTGCCGACTCTTCTACCGACAGTTTCGTGCTACTCGTCGCGATGTTCGTGATAGTCGTGCTTTCAGAAGTCACTTCGTAGGTGTAATCCTCTCCAGCTGGAATCGTAATATCCTCAACCTCGATACCATACACGTGTACAGTAACATCTTGCTTAGCGATCACCTCGCCCGCCAGAGTTTCCGTGATGGTTACGGTCTTGTCACCTACCGTCGAAGTATCCACCGTACTCTCACCCTCAGCGGTCACATCGCCAGTATAGGTAATCGTGCTATCCCCATGTGCAGGAGTAGCATAGAGCAACGCCATATCAAGAATGTCGTTCAACTTGACATACTGGTCCTCGATCTCCGTCGCTTCACCAGTCGCATAAACCGTCACGATAACGTCGATATCGTCAGTATCATCCGCCGGCGTACCCGCATCAAGCGTATAGGTGAACTCTCGTTCGCCAGACGCCACCGGAATAAAGTAGTTCGATGCGAAATCCACAAAATCGGTCACCGCATCGTTTGCCGCTACCTCAAAGCTCCAGCCCTCAGGTAACTCGATAATATCCTCGATATTGTCAAGCACCGGGTCTGACCCCAGCACATACTCCGAAGCCACCCGATAAGTACTCACCGTTATCGTCTTAGTCACCTCAGCATCATCCGCATCGGTCAAGGTCAACGTAGCAGTACCAACCTTCGTACCGGCAGTAACAGTCACCGTACCTTCAGCAATGGCGGCAGTCGCCACTTCCCCGTCGGTGCTCGTAATCTCAGTACCCCAGTTAGCAAACGATTCGTCAAAATCAGTGGTTTCCGAAACCGCCATATTCGCAGTAATCGGCTCACCATCGTACACGTTCACCGTAAAGGCCATCGTGGACTCTTCGCTATCCTTAAGCTTCAAGGTCACAGTCGTAGTACCAACATCTGCTGGATCCACCACTAACGCATCGCTCACCGTAGCAACCGCATCATCAGCGTTCTCCACAGTATACCCTACTGGATTTGAGCCTTCTGCAAAACTTGCAGCATAAACTTCCGCCAGATCCAAATCCTCTGCACTTTTCTCGACGTAGTAAACATTCCCGTCGATCGTATCATCAGCAAGTTCATAAACGATAAAGGTCGAAGTCGACTCCGTCCCAGTCGCATCCGTTACGGTCACAGTGTAGCTACCAGCCGCGTAGCCATAAACAGTCACCCGTCCCTCAGCTACTACCGCTGCAAAATCGGCCTCATCAACCGCATCATTCTCGGCGTCCACCACGGTTACGCTTGGCACCCAAGCATCACCATTTACGGTTACGCCAGAGGTATAAGTGCCCATCGGTCGGCTATCGCCCACGCCAAGCACCCGCTTGCGTGGCACGTTCTTGACCAAGTTTTTAAACTTCACCGTCGTAGCCACTTCCCAAGTGGTATCCTCCTCAGTTTCATAAGCAGTATAACCCTCATCAGCAGTCGGCTCATACCCATAAGTACCACCTTGCACCTTCACGCGCGCAGGCACGTTAGCAAGCTCAGCATCGCTGGTTACCCCACTAATTGTACCTTCACCGATAATCGTCAAGGTCTTACCGTCAGCCACTGTAAAGACTGGGCCATCTCCCTTAGTAATCGTATAGCCACTCAGGTCGATCGTCGCATTATCGTCAATATTGATAGTGTCTTCCACTACCACATCGCCGCTCAAGCAGACCGTATCCACAGTCCCGACCAGAACCGTAATCGTCGCAGCTTCCGCTGTACACGCGCTCGTCGCGTACGTATCGCCACCCGGCACAAACGTCACCGCGCTGAGTGCCATCACCAACGCAGAAAACCCATAACCGAGCCTTTTTAGATGTTGTTTTTCCATCTATTATCCTCCTTACTTGATATTATTGGAAAATACATCGTGTCCTGCCCACTCATAAAACACACTCTATATTTGCTACCATTCTATCACCACTTTTCAAATCCCGCAAGTCTTGATTTTTATAAAATATATTATATTATATGTGCATTCACTGGACCCCGAATGACACCCCCAGACGGACAACTAATCTTGCACCCCCCTCAAATCATTATCAAAAATCAACCCAGAATTCACTTCCGGGTTGATTTTCATCCTAGTTTCTTTTGCTGGCCTTTTCTTTTCAAAGAAAAGGCCACCCAACTATTTCCCCCTATAAATCCACCTCTGCAACCTTCGATATCCACGGAACGCCCCCATCACCCCCATCACCGACACCATCGTCACGATCGCGCCAATCAGCCCCCGGTAATCTTCTCGCGACCTCGATTCTATCGTCCCTACCGTAAACACGCCCGTATTTGGTGTCGGCGCCACTATCTCACCCGTTTCTACGTTAACATCCGTATACACAATCGCGAAACTCGAAAACTTCTGATTCTCAAACACCAAGTATCCACCATCAAGCGCCGCATCCATCCGTTCAGCCGTCGCCACCCCGTCAATATCCACGTGCCCCCGCACCACCGCGAACTTCCGCTCCACTCCTTCCGGCACGTTCAAGAACTCCTCCGGCACCTTCAGTCGCATCTCTATCGGCTCCGCAAGCTCCAACATCCTCCCGAGATACACATCATCCGCATATAAATCTACAAACCCATTATAAATCGCCGCAATCGCTTCCTTCTCGCCAAGCTGCCACACAATCGGGTCATACGCCTCAACAAACCCCCAATCATCCTCAGCTACCTCGTTATCCGTCGTCACTACGGTCTTAAGCTCCGCCCCATCAGCCAGCATCTTTTTCACTAGCTCCACCCCATTATATTCCACCCCGTCAATTTCATGCGCCCCGGCCAAAATCAAATATTCATTCTCGTTCGCCCCAGACATGAGCAACACCCCCACTTGCTCCGCCGCCCAATCTTTCACCGTCGCCACTTCGCTATCTTGAACATCACTGTCCTCCGACACCGCCATGTCATACACCACCACCTCAAAAGTTTGTTCATACCCCCCATTCAAATTATGCAACTGAAAATTCACCAACGTCGACCCGGTCGCCTCCCCTACAATCGTCAACCCATCTTCGCCAAGGCTCGCCACATTTTTATCTTCCACACCAAACGTTCCAAATTCCTTCGCCACCGCATCAAGCCCCGCCCCGAGGTCATACATCTCCCCCTTTGCAAGATACACGATATTCGGAAGCTCTGGCTCCGTCACCGGTGCCACTACATACGGCCCATCGTCGCTCAGCGCATAAACATCATGCCCCTCCACAATATAACTCGCATCCGGCACCGTATTAAACTCCCCACCCGAAATCGCTATACCAAAACTATGCTCCGACTTGTTGCCATTCACTGCTACTGCCGCCCCCGTGCCACCACGGTACACGCCATTCTCAATCACGATACCCACATCACTCAAATCCTGTTTCCCGTCGTCGACCGTAGAATATAATCCATATTTCGCCCCCTCTACCTCGGCGTACTTCACTGTTACATCAGATATCCCACCATTGTTAGTAATCCACATTCCATAGTAAAGGTTGCCCGTAAACACGCCATTATTCACTGTCACCGTTCCGCTATTTACCGCCAGTCCGCCTCGATTGCCGTTCACCTTCACTGGGTTAGCCACCTTACCAGCCGTCGTTCCAATCGTCGCCGAGCCGCCCCTTACCGACAACGCATACGCGCCATAATAGCCATTATGCACTTCATCCGTTGCCTCATTGGCCATCTCTACACCATCATACACCGTAAGCACCCCGTCGCTATCCACACAGGCATTCCCTCCTGCCGTCGCATGCACATTAATTTTTGCCGATTTTATCACTAGTTCACCAGTCAAATACGTCTCACCACCATCAAGAGAAACAGTTCGGTTTTTAAACGTCGCCCCGCCACCTTGTCCATAATCGACAAACGTACCATTTTCAATAACTACCTTCCCACCAAGGTTATCAATCAAGCCATAGGATTCGTTCTGGGTATTGTCCTCGGTATTCGTGATGATGCCATCTCCAGTCACCGTCAGCGTTCCGCCATAATTCAGTAACCCGCGCTTCCCATCGTTCCTAAGCACTAACGTATGCCCCGCAAGGTTCAAATTTACAGTCCATCCCGTATTAACGCTTAGATAATCAGTATCACCCTCACCCTGCACGATATCGCCCGAGAGCATCACATTCTTCACCCCTGGGTCGCCATCTTCCCAAGTAGCATCAAAAGCCGCCAAAAGTTCCTCAAACGTAGCAACCCCGACCGTTTCGGAAGCCACACTGACACCTTCCTCCGCATCTGCTTCTACTCCTGGCGCATAAAACACTCCCCCACTCACCGCCAAAACCAATGCCATAAAAGCAAGCTTGATGTTAATTTTACCCATTTTTTTCCTCCACTTACTATATTCTATTATATACCACTTATGCCAAAAACGCAACAAAAATAGCCCCGCAGGGCTATTTTTGCCATCTAGACACTACCAGACGCGAATTAGCACTTCGCCCCCCAACCGATTCTTCCGCGCTTCACGCCCGGTCATCAACCCCTTAGAGGTCGACACCACGAGCATCCCCCGCCCACTCTTGACCGGCTTCATCTCGTCCGCCCCCGCATACACGCGCCGCCCCGGCTTCGAGACTTTCGTGATTTCGTTAATCCGCGCTACCGTCCCCGGCTCGTTAATCACCACGCGCAACATCCCCCGCGGCTCCCCCTCTTCTATGGTGTAGGAAGAAAGATATCCATTCTTCACTAGCACGTCCACCACCGCCACTTTCAGCTTCGAAGTAGGCACAAACACTTCCGTCTTACCTACCATCACTGCATTACGAATACGCGTAATGAGGTCAGCAATTTGATCTGTAGATTGTAATGACA
>CAYNBW010000018.1:0-5836 GCA_964396015.1 uncultured Candidatus Saccharibacteria bacterium
TTGCTGGCGGTACCAAACTAGACTCAGAGGGCTCTAACGTCCCAGCCGGCTATACCCAGTCCAACCCATACTATACCCTACCAGGTTCGGTGAGCGGTACGAATAGTAGTGACTTCTTGGACGACTCAACTGCATACGTGTCTAACAAGACTAATACAACTTGTGGAAGTGATGCGCCGTGCTATAGTTACTACTCATGGCTAGCAGCTACAGCGGGTGGTAAGGATGCAAGTGGCAATGCCGTAACTAGTAATGGTTACAATACTGCCTACAGTATCTGTCCGAAGGGCTGGAGATTGCCAACTGCGACTACCAGTAATGCTTATGCCCAAAGTAGCAATAACTGGAAGACAGGTGATTTCTACGCACTCGCTACGGCTTATGGTGCTAACCTAGAAAGCAGCTACATTGACAACAGTAGTGCTACGGGCGGTAATTTCTATAATAATGTTAACGGTGGCAACGCAGCTGGCAAAGCGCCGGTTTACCTTCTGCTCGCCGGCCTCTACTATTCCGGCTCGTTCGACAGTGGCGGTAGCAGCGGCCGCTATTGGTCGGCTACGTCGTACTCTAGTGCTCGCGGCTACTATCTGTACTTCGCTTCAGGCTACGTCGGTTCAGCCAATGACGGCAATCGCAAGCTCGGGCTCTCTGTTCGCTGCGTGAAGCAAACTGATGCAGAAATTCTCCAAAGCGTCGGTACCATGCAGAACGTCACCTCGGAACTCGTCTCAAGCATCGCCGACGGCACCACCGCCACTCTTACCGACTCCCGCGACAACCAATCCTACACCGTCGCCAAAATCAACGGCAATCTCTGGATGACCAGAAATCTCGCCATCGGCTGTAATGGCACTGGTTCTACGTATGGCAGTAGTATTAGTAGCAAAGCTCTCACCAGTGCTAACTCTAATGTTTCATCTGACTGGTCCACACCTACAGCGCTACTGTCCACGTCCGCCAATAGTTCATCTTCTAGCGGTTACACCACCGCCGCTATGCAGTGCAATGCTACCTATGGTGGTTATTATAACTACAAAGCTGCTACGGCCGGCACTATCTCTGGTTCCTCTAACATCGGCGCTCAAACTTACGATATCTGCCCCAAAGGTTGGCGACTACCTACCCAAAGTGAATTTAATGGCATCACCGGAAGTCCTTCCGCCTTCTCGCCGGTTTACAGTGGCAGCTACAACAATGGTTCGCTCAGCAGCACTGGCTCTAGTGGGTACGGGTACTGGTGGTCCTCTACGCCCCTCAGTAACACGCATCGCTACAGCCTGTACTACCGCAGTGGCTCCCTGAATGGCGACTACTACCATCGCTACCGCGGGTACTCGGTGCGCTGCGTGCTAGCGGAGCAGTAGCAGCTAGGGTTATTGCTAGCCCGTAGGGCTAGCAATAAAGCTCAGTTTTGACAAGTTGCAAATATCTTCGCGCCGCCGTCCGGAAATTCTCCAGCTCTGCCCCCACCACCTGCTCATAATTCCGCCCCGCCATCTTCTTAAACACCCCCTCCGGCCGCACCTCGTAGCGCACGGTCATCTCTTGTAGCGCCCCCGTCACGTCGCGCCACCCCTCGTACCACACCCACACATTCCGCTTTTGCTCAAAAAACTCCCGCCGATGCCCCTCTGGCACCGGCCCAAACAACGTTCGTCCCAGCGCTGACTCACGGTCAATCAATTCATCATAACTCAGCCGGTTAGAATATCGCGGCGTCACCACGCTAAAACCCGTCACACTCGCCCCCGCCACGCTCGGCCCCAAATCCTGCGTCTTCTTATGCCGCCGCATAACTCCTCCGGCAATTCTGTATCCTATACTGCTCGATTTCCTCCGAAATCGCATCTAGCTCATCAAAAACCACCAAACTCTCCTGGTCGGCCTTTACCTCAAGGCGACTCCACTCATTCCGTTGGAATGACGGCGTTGTCAAATCGGAATAATTTTTCTGCGTTTTTCGTGGTTTCATGCTCTATAGTCTCCCAATCTAAGGCCAGTTTCGCGCCTAGCCACTCGGCCACACAGCGCACATAGCCCGGTTCATTAATTATACCACGAAATGGTATCGGTGTCAAGAAGGGAGCATCTGTTTCTAATAAAATCCGTTCAAGTGGCGGCAGCGGCAAAGTCGAGTAAGTCGCCAGTCCATTCACCCCTACATAAAACTCCGTCTCCTCCAGAATCCGCCTTAGCACCTTCTTCGAATCCGTAAACGAATGCACCACCCCCCTCACCCCCGGAAAATTCGCCACTACCGGAAAGAAATCCGAGAACGCCTCTCTCACATGAAACGACACCGGCAAATCATTATCGCTCGCCAGTTGCAACATCTCCTCAAACAACCGAATTTGCGCCCCTCGATCATACCCCTCGTAATGATAGTCCAATCCCACCTCTCCAATACCAATGGGGGGCTGGGGCAAACTTTTCGAGAGCCTCTCCAGATTTGAAAAGTTTCCCCCAGCCCCTACCGCATTTTCAGGATGGATGCCATACGTCCAATATACTCCGGTATGCTCCGACGCAAACTGGCAAGCCACCATCGAGTCCTCGTGTGAGGTCCCGATACAAATAATCTTCCGCACTCCGTTCTTGCCTGCCCTAACCAGCATCTCACCCGCTTGTTCTTCCGAGAAAAACTCCCTATCATGTAAATGACAATGTGTATCTACTAACATACCCTATATTATATCACAATGAGGTGCGATGAATATGTGGCGGGCCACGCTCTAGACAAAACCCTAGAGTAGTGTTATAATAGTTCTTATGACTTTGAATAAAGACCAAATCAGAAATGTTGCAATCATCGCCCACGTCGACCACGGCAAAACCACTCTCGTCGACGGACTACTCAAGCAGTCGCACACTTTTCGCGACAACCAAGCCGAGATGCAGCAAACTCTGATCATGGACTCCATGGACCAAGAGCACGAGCGTGGCATTACTATTACCGCTAAGCAGACTTGCGTCCACTACAATGGCTACAAAATCAACATCATCGACACTCCCGGTCACGCCGATTTCTCTGGCGAGGTCGAGCGTACCCTCAATATGGCCGACGGCGTTTTGCTCATTGTCGACGCCCAAGAGGGCCCCATGCCTCAGACCAAATTTGTCTTGCAAAAAGCCCTCGACCTCAAGTTAAAACCAGTAGTCATCATCAACAAAATCGACAAGCCCGCCGCTCGTATCGACGAGGTATTATCCGAGGTCGAAAGCCTTTTCCTTGAACTTGCTACCGACGAATCGCAGTTAAACTACCCAGTTTACTATGCTATCGCTCGCGAGGGTCGCGCCGGCAAGACCACCGATTTAGACGACGACCTCCACGTCATTTTTGACGCTATCATCAGCGACATTCCCGCCCCAGCCGTCGACGAAAATGCCGAAACTGCTCAACTCCTCGTCGCCGCTTTAGCAAGCGACAACTACCTTGGCAAATATTGCATCGGCAAGATTTTTAAAGGCCGTCTCAAAAAAGGCCAGTCGGTCAAGATTTTATCTAAAAACGATACTAAATCTGCCAAAATCGACCAGCTTTTCATTTACAAAGGCCTCGGTAAAGAAGAAGTTGAAGAGGCCATCGCCGGCGATATCGTGGCGTTAACAGGCGTCGCAGCAGCCAACATCGGCGACACCATCGCCACTGGTGATAATCCGACCGCCCTCCCCACTATCGAACTCGAAGCCCCCACCCTTTCGATTTACATTGGCCCAAACACCAGCCCCCTCAAAGGCAAAGAGGGCGAGTTCACCACTTCGCGCCAAATCGCGGAACGTTTGCAAAAAGAGCTCGAAACCAACATTGCCTTAAAAATCGAGCCGGACGGCCTCGGCTATAAAGTTTCCGGCCGTGGCGAGTTGCATTTATCAGTGCTAATTGAAACCATGCGCCGCGAGGGCTACGAACTCGAAGTCGGTCGCCCCGAAGTAGTTTATCGTGATAATAACGGCACTAAAGAAGAGCCTATCGAATCCCTCACCATCGAAGTTGCGCCCGAATTTGTCGGTGCCGTCTCTCAGGAGCTCGGCATCAGAAAAGCCGAGCTCAAGTCTCAAGAGCTCACCACCGCCGGCGATACTCGCTTCGTTTACGAGATTTCCACTGCCGCACTGATTGGTCTCCGCAACAATCTCCTCACCGCCACCAAAGGCACCGTGATTATGTCTAGCATCCCCAGCGGCTACCGCCCAGTCGAGGGTCGCTACAAGCCTGAGCGAAACGGCGCCCTGATCGCCTCCGAAAGTGGCACTTCCACCGCCTACGCGCTAGACGGTGCTCAGGCCCGTGGGATTCTCTACATTCCACCTCAAGTACCAGTTTACCAAGGCATGATTGTCGGTTTGTCAAACAAAAAAGACGACCTCGACATCAACGTCTGCCGCGAAAAACAGCTCACCAACATGCGCACCCACGCTTCCGACGGCGCTATTCAATTGACCCCTTACACCCAACTCTCTCTCGAGCAGTGTCTCGATTTCCTCTTGGATGACGAACTTCTCGAAGTCACCCCGCAGTCTCTCCGCCTCCGCAAGCGCCAACTTGATCCCGTCAAGCGCAAACGCGAAAATCGCGCCTAACCCTCGCAGACGTGATGAATCATATTGCGCGACGTGTGATATAATAATAACTATGAGTACACAAGAAGATTGGGATAATTATTTCATGCAAATCGCCGAAACCGTGGCGATAAAATCCAAGGACCCCTCCTCCAAAATGGGTTGCGTAATCGTTGACCAGAGAAAACGTGTCGTCTCGCTTGGCTACAATGGTATGGTCCAAGGCGCCGACGAATCCATCATGACTTTAGACGAGCGCCCAATGAAGTACTACTTCGCCATTCATTCCGAAATGAACGCGCTCATTTTTGCCCATCAAGACCTCACCGGTTGCACTATTTATAACCGGGTTGCCACCTGCGAAAATTGTCTCAAATATTGTTTGCAAGCCGGCATCAAACGTTTCGTCTATAAAGAACTCCGCGTCCATTCCCATTCCACCGACCCAGAGCATTCCATGACCAATATCGACACCGACGAAGCCATCGTCCGCCTGCTCACTTCCATGCCCGACATCGAGACGCTCAACCTCACGAACGGCAAAACCTACATCGACGACATTCTCGGCTCCTACCCCGCCGACTCCCCCGAGCACGCCCGCCTCGCCCAGTGGCTCTAACCCCCTATCCCCGCACCCAAATCGGCACAAAGTAGCCCAAGGCCATTAGCCCCACGGCCACTGCTAGCACCACACCTAGAAACGCCAAGAATTTTAGTCCCGACGAGAACGTTTGCGCCGGCTTCAAGTGAAAAAATTTCGAAAAACACGCATACGAAATCACCGTTGCGAGCACCACGCTCACTCCGCCCAGCGCCAAATACCCCACTGGATGCAACACACTATCAGTACTGCCCGTCTGCATCATTTCCCCTCGCATTCCTCCGCCAAATCCTCCACCCTGCATCTCTGAAGGCGCCGTCCCGTCAAATCCCTCCGGCGGGGTCGGCATCTCGCAGGTTTCATCCTCTTCGCTGCAATTCATGTCCGGCGGCTGCTCCATTTCACTCGGCATACCCTCGGTCGACTGCCCGCCAGTACCCTCCGCCGGTTTCGCCGGCGACGTGCTATTTGAGTCACCGCTCTCATTTTGTGCCACCGGTCCCATCTGCCGCCCGCCTTTTGCCACTATGTCTTGCGCCGTGTCTTGCGTTGTTTCTTGTGTTGTGTTTTCTGATTCCATATCATTCTCCTGTTTATGCTCTCATTATATCGCCCAAACCTTAAAACACCCTAAAATTCACAACATTTTCCGAATCTCGTCAAACACTT
>CAYNBW010000018.1:5936-15647 GCA_964396015.1 uncultured Candidatus Saccharibacteria bacterium
CAAACCTTAAAACACCCTAAAATTCACAACATTTTCCGAATCTCGTCAAACACTTTCTCAATCGTACCATCCCCATCCACCAGTGGCACCTTGTATTCCTGCGCGATTTTCAAATATCCCGCATTCAATTTGCGCTGAAACTCAAACCCTTTTGACTTCCAAACCTCCGCACTCCTGTCCCAATTTTCATCCGTCTGCAACCCCAGTCGCTTCGCCTGCTCCTTTTCGCTAACCGTCAAAATCAAAATCTTATCCGGCCGAAAATACCGCTCTGGCATCACTAACTTATGCATCCGCGCGATTAGAGACCGGCTCACCCCGGCTCCATATCCCTCATACACTAGCGTCGAAAACCAGTTCCGCGTCGTAATTACAACGTCTCCGGCGCGCAAAGCTGGCTCCGCAATTTTCCGCCACTGCTCGTAGCGATTCACGAGATATAGCATCACCCGTGTCCGGTGGTCGATATCCTGCTTCGACCCATAGTTTAGTCGTGCAATTTCCTGTACAAATTCGTCTTTACTCGCCGTCCCCGATTCCGAATATGTCACCACTCGCTTCCCCTGCTCCTCGAAATACTCCACGAGCTTCGCCGCCTGCGTATCCTTCCCAGCCCCGTCCTGTCCTTCGATTACAATATACATTATGTGTCCCCCTGTTTACCGGAATAATCAACCGCGCTCTCTTTCGTCCCAGACGGCTTAACCGCATTCGCATTCTCGAGATACCGCTCATAGCACGCCGGACACAGCGCCCGATACTCCACCTTAGACCGCCCATCGTCAATCAAAATATCCGGCCCATCCGCCATCAGCCTCCCGTCCAGAAACCGTGCGTTGAGAAGCGCCTTATGTCCGCACTCGCAAATCGTCTTAATCTCCTCGATATCATGCGCAATCTGCAAAAGCCGCGTCGCCCCCTCAAACCCGCCGTCCTCGCGCCGGAAGTTTAGTCGCAGCCCCCACGCCATCACCGGAATACCCAGTCGCACCGTCACGTCCATCAGTTGGTCCGCCTGCAAAGGCGTCAAAAACTGCGCCTCGTCCACCAGCACGCACGCCACATCGCTAAAATCTCTCCGTATCACCTCGAACAAATCGTCCTCGCGCGAGAAGCAAAAATCCGTCTTCCTCTCCGGCCCAATCCTCGTCAGTAGCTTCGTGCCGTTTTTCGTGTCCGTCGCCGGCTTTATCACGCACACCCTAAGTCCACGCTCTTCGTAATTAAACGCCACCTGCAGTAGTTGCATCGTCTTTCCACACCCCATCGCCCCGTACCTAAAATACAGTTTCGCCATAAACCTCCTTATTACCACCATTATACCACATTCGTGTTATAATAGGGCTATGCACGAAAGCTGGAAACCGTTTCTAAAATCCGAGTTCAAAAAGCCCTACTTTCAGGAACTCGCCGCCTTTCTCCACGAAGCCTACGAGACCAAGACCATCTACCCACCCAAGCAACTCGTCTTCAGCGCCTTCGCTACTGATCTCAACGAAGTCAAAGTCGTCATCTTGGGTCAAGATCCCTACCACACTCCCGGCGCCGCCGAAGGTCTCGCCTTTTCGGTTCCAAGAACGCAGCCCATCCCGCCCTCGCTCATCAACATCTACAAAGAAATCGACGCCGATATCGGCCACCACGAGAACCCCACCGGCTCGCTCCGCAGTTGGCAAAAACAAGGCGTCCTCCTCCTCAACACTGTCCTTACGGTAGAGGCTCACCGCGCCGGCTCCCACCGCGGCAAAGGCTGGGAAACTTTCACCACCGCCACTATCGAATATCTCAACAGTACCCGCCCCCACCTCGTTTTTCTCCTCTGGGGCCGCGATGCGCGCAGCAAAGCTCCTCTTATCGACCGAGAGAAGCACCTCATCCTCGAGTCCGCTCACCCCTCTCCCCTCTCTGCATACAACGGCTTCTTTGGCAACCACCACTTCAGCAAAACCAACGCGTTCCTCAAATCCCATAATCTTCCAGAAATTATCTGGTAGGGGTCTGGTTGTTGTTTTTGAGGTCTTAAAATTTCAAGTCCATGACCTCAAAAATAATAACCAGGCCCCAAACTAGTTCTCGGCAAACTGTGAGTTGTACAATTCGGCATAGAACCCATTGGCCTTAAGAAGCGACGCATGATTCCCCGCCTCCACAATCCGCCCCTCCCGCATCACCAGTATCAAATCCGCATTCCGAATCGTCGACAACCTATGCGCGATCACAAACGACGTCCGCCCTCGCGTCAACTTCTCAAACGAATCTTGGATTAACTGCTCCGTCCGCGTATCCACATTTGACGTCGCCTCGTCCAGTATCATCATCGGCGGATTCGCCACCATCGCCCGCGCCACCGTCAGTAATTGCTTCTCCCCTGCCGAGATATTATCCGAATCCTCAGAAATCAGAGTCTTGTATCCGTGTGGCAACGCCTCCACAATATGTTCAATATTACAAAACTTCGCCACCTCCCGGATATCCGCCAACTTTGCATCCTTCCGCCCGTAGCGCAAATTCTCCTCCACCGTTCCCGAGAACAACCACGTATCCTGTAGCACCATCCCAAACATCGCCCGGACGTCCGATCGCCGCATTCCGCTAATCGGCACCCCATCCACCAATATCTCCCCCGCCGTCGGCTCATAAAACCGCATTAATAAATTGATGATCGTCGTCTTGCCCGCCCCTGTCGGACCCACTATCGCCACATTCATCCCCGGCTCCACCTTCACCGAAAAGTCCCGAATTACCGGCGTCTTGCCATCATACGAGAAATCAACGCCCCGAAACTCCACCGCACCTCGCACGTCACCGCCCAAAACCAACGAGTCTTCCGCGTCCGGCGTCTCTTCCGGCTCCAGCAAAAACTCGAAGATTCGCTCACTCGCCGCCAAAAGCGCCTGTATCGTCGCCGTGGTCGACGCAATCTCCGTAATCGGCCGGTTAAACCGCGCCACATACTGGATAAACGCTTGAATGCTACCGATGTTGAGATTTCCCTCAATTACAAACATCCCGCCCAGCAAACAAATCGCGATATACCCCAAGTTAGTAAATACATGCGTCATCGGGAATGATAGTGAAGAAAATATCTGTGCCCGCGTCGCCGCCTTCGCCAATTTGGCATTCGAAGCATCAAAACTTTCCGTTGCCGTCCCCTCGTACGAGTTCGACTTAATAATCGAAAGCCCTGCATAATCCTCCTCGATTTTGCTATTCAGCACCCCCAGCGTATTCTGCTGCTCGCGAAAATACTTCTGCGCCGAACTCGTGATTTTTCCTACTACTATCACCGAAATCGGCACCACCACAAACGACACCAGCGACAGCGGCACGCTAATCGACAACATCATCACCATTACGCCAATCAGCGTGGTTAGGCTCAATGTCACGTCCGCAATCTCCTGTGACAGCGACGTCGTCAGTACGTCCACATCGTTTGTCATCCGCGACAGGGTGTCGCCATATTTATGCCGGTCAAAATACGCAATCGGCAACCTCGAAATCTTCTCGATGATTCTCTCTCGCAAATCCCGAGTATATTTTGCCGACGCCACCGCCAAGATAAACGCCTGCCCATAGTTTAACGCCGCCGACACGGCGAACAAAACCACTACTGTAATCGCTTTGCCCGATATTGCCCCCCAGTCGATATCCGGATACGAGTTTACCGCGATGTTGGTCATGTCGCCCAAAAGTTTCGGGATAAACAGCCCCAGCACCGCCGACCCCACCGCCAGCAATACTGATATTACAATCTGCAATTGGTACGGTTTGATCGAGTGCCGAAACTCTCGCCAAGCAAACTTCGCATTCTTGGCCTTGCCGTTACTTTGATTACGCCCCGGCCCCATTCGCCTCCTTTCTCAAACTTCCCACCTCATTTGATTTTCTATTCTCGTCCGACTTCTTGCATCCGCTCATTTTCTCAGCTTTGCTCACCTCTTTTTCAAACTCCGCCTCCGACAACTGCGATTTTACGATCGCTCGGTATATCTTGCATTTCGCCAACAGTTCCAGATGCTTCCCCCGCCCCACCATCTTGCCTTGGTCTAGCACGATAATCTGGTCCGCATCTTTAATCGTCGACACCCTTTGCGCCACAATCAGCACCACCGCATCCTCCGTAATCGGCCGTAGCGCCGCCCTGAGTTTTGCGTCCGTTTTCATGTCCAGCGCCGAAAAAGCATCGTCAAACACAAAAATATCCGGTTTCTTGCAAATCGCTCGCGCTATCGATAGTCTCTGCTTCTGACCGCCCGACACGTTTGTCCCGCCTTGCGCAATATGCGCATCATATCCTCCCGGCAACTTCTCAATAAACTTATCTGCCTGCGCCACTTCCGCCGCCACCCGCACTTCCGCGTCTGTCGCATTCGGCGCACCGAACTTAATATTCGACTTCACCGTCCCCGAAAACAGCACCCCCCGTTGCGGCACCAGCCCAATTCGTCGCATCAAATCGTCCCGCGCATAGTCACGCACCGGCACCCCGTCAATCAATATCTCCCCATCCGTCGCCTCATAAAACCGCGGCACTAGGTTGATCAGCGTCGACTTCCCCGACCCCGTCGACCCGATAAACGCCGTCGTCTGCCCCGCCTCTGCCCTAAAAGAAATCTGGTCCAGCACCCTCTCCGCCGCATCCGGATAGCAAAAACTCACCTTTACAAACTCCACCGACGGTCGTTTTTCCGGCACCCCGCGCGTCTCCTTGACAAACCGAATCTTTGGCGAGGTCTTCAGTACCTCGTTAATCCGCCCCGCCGACACGTTCGCCCGCGGTATCATAATAAAGAACAGCGATAGCATCAAAAACGACATCATCACAAACGTCACATATTCCGAAAACGCTGTCATATTTCCTAGGTACGAGAAATCCTGATGTAGCAGCGAAATCCCCACCCACGAGCAGAGCAGTGTTGTCCCGTTAAAGATAATGTTAATCAACGGATTTTGCAGTTCCAGTACCCGATCTACAAAAATCAGTAGCCGTGTCAACTCCTCATTAGTCCGCCGAAACTTCCGTTGCTCCACCCCCTCGTTGTTAAACGCCCGCACCACCTTTAGCCCCGTCAAGTTCTCGCGCGTTAAAAGCGTCACGCGGTCCACCATCTTCTGAAACACCTTAAACTTCGGCCCCACTATCGACAAAATCACTGCCACCGAAATCACTACCGCTGTAATCCCCACCACGATAATCCAACTCATCTCCGGCGCCGTCTGGATTGCCATCACTATCCCGAGGACACAGAATAACGGCGCCCGAAGCAGCATTGACAGCATCATCGTGATAATCATCTGAATCTGGCTCACATCGTTGGTCGTCCGCGTAATCAAACTAGCGGTGCTATAATTTTTGAGATCCGCCAAATTAAACTCCAGTACCTTAGCAAATACTTCCGCCCGGAGATCTCGCGAAAAATACGCCCCCACCTTCGCCGAAAAATAACTCGCCACAAAAGACGCCCCCGCCGAAAACACCGCCAGCGCCAGCATCAACCCGCCGTCCTTCCATACGGTGTTCATGTCCCCTGGCACAATGCCGTGGTTGATGATATCCGCCATCAAAGCCGGCAGTTGCAATGTTGCATAGACCTGTCCGCCCGTCGCAAGAATCAGTATCAGCACCTGCCACCAATATGGCTTCAAAAATCGCAATAACTTCAGCATACGCTACTCATTATACCACACTATCCGCCACGGTGCATCACCAATTTCAAAGCCATACCCTACCGCATGCTCAGCCAGCCATTGCCACTCCGCGTGCTCCGCAAGAAGCGCCACCTTCAACTCTCGTCCGTTCATCGGGTCTACCAGTTCGCACTCTATCTTGTTGCCCGCCACATCTCGCACACAAGTTATAATTTCGAGCGACCGCCCCGGATAGTCCACCGCGTAGCCACCCATCACCCCGCCAAGCAACATGGTCGCTTCCGCCTCGTCCATCTTTTCGCCCGTCAACGCCCCCACTTCTCCGGAATCTTCATCCGCGCTTCCACCGGCTCCGCCCTCTGTGCTTGCGCTCAGCTCGCCGTTCTCACTATTGTCATCGTCGCGCGCCTCCTCATCCACCGTCCTCTCATTCGTCACGTCACCTTTCACACTGCTATTTTGCGCCACATCCTCCTCCGCCCTGCCACTCTGTTTCGCTCCGTGTATCGCCCACATCAGCCCAAGCGTCCCTCCAGCCACCGTCAAGAGCAGAACCACCAAAATCACCACCTTCACCCACTTTCGCCCCTGAGATTTCATTACTACTTCGCGTTGTTCAAGTTTGTTTTTTGTGATCATGCGCCCTCCGTTTCTCTACCTGCATTGAGAAATACGTTATCAGCCCCATGATGATGTAACTATAATACGAAAACAGCCGCCAAAACAGCATCGCCCAAAACACGTACCCCGTTGATAGTCCCGAAAACACCATGTAGAACGTCCCCTCTGCCGCCCCCGAATTGCCCGGCGTCGGTACAAAATATACCGCCGCCATTACCGCAATTGTCAGCACAAAACACTGCCAAAAATCCATCGTTCCGCCAAACGTCGCCAGCACAAAGAACGGTATCATCGCCATTAGCGCATTGAACGCCAGCGACAGCAAAATCAGTTTTAAGAACAATCCTGGCTTTTTTAGCACCAGTTTAATCGACTGCACATACTCTGCCACCTCCCGCTCGGCCTTGACTAGCGCCTTCTCGCGGTCTTTCACGATATGCACTTTCGCCAGCACTTTCACCAAAAACTTAATAATCCCCGTCGTCGCTTTCGGAAAAAACGTCGCCATCATCACCATCGCCGGCCAAAATGCATATACTAGGAGTCCAATCCAACCCGTCACGATGAGCGCCGGGTTACGGTCAAACGCCCCTCCCACCGTAAAGCACACCAGCGCAATCATGATAAAACCGATTTGTAGCGAAATCATCCCCAGCACCGGCACCGCCGTCGCCACCCCGTTTCCCATCCTGCCATTTTTGCGCATATAGTAAATCTGGAATGGTTGCCCACCCACCGCCGCCGGCGTAATGTTATCGTAGTATCGCCCGAGGACCACCGTTCGCCGCGCCACCTTCCACTGCTCCTTTCGCGTTAGCGCACTCTTCCCCGACATCTTCCGTATCATCAACACATATTTATATATGTCGATCAAGACCGCCACTAGAAAACATCCCGCCGCCGGCAAAAGCAACCACCAATTCAACTTCACCTCCGAAAGTTCCGCCGCATTCGCCGAGTTGCCAAATTCATTGGCCGCCGTCGCCACGATTACGCCCACGTTTAGCGCTACAAACAGCATAATCAGCAGTACCTTCTGCCATTTCTTTCGCTTCGTTGCTTTGCGCGGTTCTGCATTCACGAGCGTATCGTCTCGCGACTTTTCCGTCTCCACCTCTGCCATTTACCTACGCGCCGCCTTTATATTCGGATATTCGTCCATCAGCACGCGGATACACCCCGCAATCGGTATCGCGATAATCGCCCCGAGTAGCCCAAACATATACATGCCGATCACGATGGCACAAAGAATCGCCACCGCCGGTAGGTTTAGTGCATTCCCCTGAATCTTCGGCGCAATCACGTTGTTTTCTATCTGCGCATACACTATATATATTACTGCAAACACTATCCCCGCCACCGGACTTGACGCCAGCAAAATCAGCGTCACCAGCGTCCCCCCGATAAACTGCCCAAACATCGGAATCATGTAGAATGTCATCGTAATCATTCCCATCGGTATCGCGAGCGACGACGAAAAACCAAAAATCAGCGACAAACAAAACGTCACCAGCGCCGCCACCGTCCCATCTAGCGCCGCCACCAGCATCTGTCGCGACACATAAGTTGAAATCACATTTGCCATCTTATCGAGCACCCGCTTCGCCACGTTAATCGGCTTCTTGTTCTCCTCGCCCGTGCTAATGCTCTTCCAAAAAGACTCCACCAGCATCGGCCCCTCGAGCAAGAATAACAACGTCAAGACTAGCACCAGTACCACTTTCATCAGCACATCCGCAATGCCACTTACGCTCGCCATCACATTCGACCCAATCGACCCCAGCAAATTACTCGAGAGCGAATTCATTGCATTGACAATCTCCCCATGCAGGTCGTTAATACCAAACGTCTTGCCAAATTCATTGATGCCGTCCCAGCCACCGAATCCTTTCTCCACTAACTCCGGCGCCGACTGGATAAATTTGGTCGTCTCGTTCACCACTACCGGCCCCACGGTCGCAATAATCCCACCAATCACCAGCACCACTATCATATACGCCATCACTGCCGACGCCTTGCTATGCTTTTTCTCTGTCCCAAAATGTCTGGTAAAGAATCCATTCACCTTCCGCACCAGAGGCTTTAGCGCCAGCGCCAAAAACACCGATATCCCGATGATGATTAGCCCGGTCAGCGCCTTGTACAGGATAAAAATCACCACCATAATCGCCACCGGCACAATCCAAAACTTAATAAATGTCTTTAGGTCCGTCTCGATCAATTTCGACGCCATAAACCTCCTTATCTATTCTCATTATATCACATATTTTGTGTTCTTTAAATAATCTCACTTAAGCAATTCTCTCGCACTATACTTATTTGCAATAAGCTCGCGGATTTTTGGCTCGCATTGACACCCTTATTAGTCGGGCGCCAGTCCTCAGGTGGAAGCCTAGGGAAAAGAGAGATAGGCAGTAAACGCAAAGCGGACGAGGGGCGGCGCCGCGCCCCCGCAAGGGACGCGGCGTTAAACTCGGGTGGAGGTCTGAGGGGCAGGAGCAATACTCGCAACCCGCGGCTAGGTACGGACGCACCGTACGTAGTACCCGTACCTCTTATCGTCGCGGCCGGTATGCAGGCTGGTACCATTGGAGTACAGGCGGTCCTGATGGATATTAGTGTCCGCTGTAGCAGACCACCAGTAGCCAGTGCCGGTAGGGTACAGCGTACCATCGGTACCGACGCTGCCGAGAACCGGGTCGAAAGAGGCAACGTAAGTGCTATTGTCTGTACCTATGCTGTTAATCTGGGTTTGAGTTGGTAAGGTCCAGCCTTTGGGGCAGATGTTTTGGGTAGTACCGGAGCTTGTCTGGCTTGAAGTCTGGCAGTTGGTGCCGGCACTGGCAGCGCAGTAGTTATAGTGGATGCCATAGGTTTGGCGGTCCGCGCTAGAAGCAGTGTCACCACGTTTGTAGATTTTGGGGTAGGTATAGATGGATGACCAAGAAGTTGCAGAAGTTTGTTTGGCATAGGCCATGTTGGAATTTGTAGTGTCCATGGCATATTCGGAGATGTCAAAGCGGAGGTTATCTATCATCCAGCAGTTACCGTTAATGTAACGGACGCGGTAGGTTTCGTTGTCACGCTTGTCTACTACGGTTTTGTTGGCGCTACTAGCTTCGCTTTGGCAGGTTGCTAATGTGTAATCCTGGATGTAGGTAGCGGCATTTTGGCTAGCTAGCGTGACAGCATTAGTACCGTCGCCAATAGTATAAGTCGGGTTCTCGGTGGTATCACAAGTAGAGGTGGCGACACAGGACAATGTGCCCACTGAACCGGTTACTTGGCTCCAACTACTGAGCTTCTTACCACTAACATAAGTCGGCACTAGGTAATAAGCAGATTCATAACTTAGTCCTGTTACTGCACCACCGCTAGTTGATACGGTACCTACTGTAGTACCAGTAGCGCTACCAGTCTTTACCGCTACATTTTCCACTC
>CAYNBW010000019.1:0-15522 GCA_964396015.1 uncultured Candidatus Saccharibacteria bacterium
TTCACCTTGGTGCTGTCAACTGTATAAATAGTATCCGTCGTTATCACCGTTAGCTTGGCTTTTTTACCTTCTTCAACCTCCGCTCCCACTGCCGGCGTCGAAGTGGCTTCGCCAGTCGTCTGCGTAAAACTCGAATCAATCACAAAAGCGTCCTCGTCGTTAATCGTGTCGAGCAATTTCTGCTTATTTACCGACTCGTTGGTATCCTTCAAAGTTGCCAGCGCCTTATCGATATCGGATTGCTGTACTATCGTCACCGTCTTATCGGTCCCGCCGCTCATCGCCTTGTCCGAGTACACTGCTACATTCGCCGTCGTTGTCCAGCCAGTTTTAACCGCCGCGATGTTGTATTTCTCGCCCGACTCTACAGCAGTTACATTGATTCGCGCTGACATCTGACAGCCAGATTGCAATTGCTCTGAAGCCGAGGCATCCTTGTTATCACAGACACTAAAGCTCTTGCCATCCCAGCCCACAGTCGCATTAGCGTCAGATACATAGCTTAGACCGTTGTTGGTAAAAGTCGAGCCGGCATTTATCGCTACGGAACCGGCATCTTTGAAGTAGGCGTACACCACTACGCTCCCCTTGGCCTTTTCGCCCATATTCTTCTTGCCAGTTGCTTCAAATTCCACTTCCTTCTTATCCTCGATCTTCTTCTCCGTCAGGTAAAATTTCCCCTCGCTCACATTCTCCTCAGTCAACTTATTCGTAAAAGTCACATTCTCCGAAAAGTTCCCCGTCGCCGTCCGTAGGGTAATCGTCACCGTCGCCGCTGGCGCAATCGCAAATGCCCATACCAGTATCAAAACCAAAACTACCACCCCAATTCCACTGCAAATCGCAATTTTAGGATGCGCACCAACCCAACGTAGCACCGGATTTTTACTCTCCGCCCACTTGCTTTTACCCTTAGTCTTTTTCTCTTTTGCATTTTTCTTCTCGTCGGTCTTCTCCTCGCCAGATTTCTCGTCGAGCTCCGATTCGTCCTCGGCCTCATCAGCATCGTCCGAACCCATAAACTCCTCCGGATCAGTCGTCACCTTGGCAGTCAAATCTTTCTCGTCCGCCCCCTCAACCTTGTCTCCAACCCCTTCGTCATGCAATTCACTACCGCCAGACTCAACCCCAAGGGACTCGTCCTCGTCCCCCAAGTTCTCGCTCAATTTTTCGGAAGTGGCGGTCTCTATCACCGCCTCCGCTTTTGGTATCACCGGCGCAGTCTTCAAATCTTTAGTCACTGGTATCTGGGTCGTCGCTGCTAATTTCACAATCGACGGATCCGTTGTTACTAGTACCACCGTCTTTTTAGCGGTCGCCCCCGCTTTGGCAATCAACTTGATATTGACCACACTACGAAGCACCCCCGCCTTTTTGGGCGGTACCAGTGCCACAATTTTTTGTTTGGCGTTTTCGATTTTGGCGATGATGTCGGTGATATCATCTTCCGGTTCGATATAAATCACGTCTTTGTTCATAATAAAATCATACCACATTTTATCGCGTTTGTGTTAAAATATATATAATATGCGACTTTTTAGTAAGAAAAATCCCGCTCCCGCTACCCCGTCCGTTGGCGTCGTCACCGCGCCTCAGTCGTCTGGCGCCGGTCTGCTCGCCGAAGTCGCCTTAAACTCCATCCACGACGGTGTTATCATGACCGACTGCCACGGCGTCATCCAGTACATCAACCCGGCCGCCGTTACAATGACCGGTTGTGGCGCCAGCGCCAACGCCATCGGGCTAGACTACGGTCTCTTGATGAAACTCGAGTCAAAAGAAGGCGCCACGCTCTCAAACGAAGAAAACCACCTCTACCGCGCCATGCAGTCCGGCCAGCCACTCGAGAACTACCAGTGTTGCTTGACCGTGAGCGGTAAGCGCATCCCTATCGCCGTCACGATGCAACCCGCCGAAAAGGTCCGCATCATCACTTTCCGTAACATCATGAAAGAGCTCGCCGAGGAAGGCGAGCGCACCGAGTTCATCTCGACCGCCTCGCACGAAATGCGCACCCCCGTCGCCACCATTGATGGCTACATTTCGCTAGCGCTTAACCCTCAGACCGCCACCATCGACAATCGCGCCCGCGGCTATCTCGACGCCGCCTCGAAGGCCTCGAAGCACCTCGGCAAACTTTTCCACGACCTCCTCGACGTCACCAAGCTCGACGACGGCCACCTCCGCCCGAACTTCGTCCCCATCGAAATGATGGGCACTGTCAAGCAAATCGCCGACGGCCACGCCGTCCGCGCGCGCGAAGCCGGGCTGAATTTCCAGTTCGGTTCTTCCAATCCTTCGCCTCTCGCCGGCCCACATAAGCTCGAGCAAGTAGTCTATGGCTCGGTCGACCTTAATTTCCTCCGCGAAATTTTAGACAATCTTATCGACAACGCCATCAAATACACCAAAAAGGGTGGCTCCATTTACGTTGGCGTCCTTGGCGATGGCGACCGCGTCCTCATCAACGTCACCGACACCGGCATCGGCATCGGGAACTCCGACCTCCCCCACATTTTCCAAAAGTTCTACCGTTCCGACAACTCTGACACTCGCGAAATCGGCGGCACCGGCCTCGGGCTCTACCTCGTCAAGCAACGCGTCGAAGCCATGGGTGGTCGCGTCTGGGCCGAGTCCGGCTTTGGCGAAGGTTCCACCTTCTACGTTTCTTTGCCTCGCATCACCCCCGAAGAATACGAAAAGCGCATGATCGCCGTTCGAAACGCCGCGATGGTTAAGCCCACCGCTTCCCCGCCTCCCGCGCCAAAAGCCCCAATTTCTTCGCCAAATCCAAATCCAGCAATACAAACTAATCAAGGAGTAACAAAATGACAAAAGTAATGGTAGTAGAAGACGACGCGGCTCTCCGCGAGATTTACAGTATCCGCATCGCCGCCGAGGGTTACGAAATGGTCACCGCTGGCGATGGCGAAGAGGCGCTAGCCGTCGCAGTCCGCGAAAAGCCCGATTTGATTTTGAGCGACGTAATGATGCCTAAAATCTCCGGCTTCGATATGCTAGACATTTTGCGCGCCACTCCCGAGACCGCCAATATCAAAGTAATTATGATGACCGCCCTCTCCGCCGACGACCAGCGTGCTCGTGGCGAGCGCCTCGGTTGCGACCGTTATCTCGTCAAATCACAGGTCGGCATCGAAGACGTGGTCAACGCCATCCATGAAGTCCTCGGCGACAAGGCCGCCCCCACCCCACAGAACCTCACTCCTCAGACCCAACCCATGTCCCAACCAGCGCCCTCGCCTCAACCCGCCTATCAGCCCACCCCGCAATCATTTACTGCCCCGCAACCAGCCCCCGCTCCCACGCAGGAGTCCTATGGACCAAATCCGGCTCAATAAATTTCTTGCCGAGCGCCTCGGTCTCTCTCGTCGCGAAGCCGACGAAGCCATCGTCGCCGGCCGGGTCACCGTCAACGGCCAACCAGCCCAACTTGGCGCACGTATTGACAAAAGCAACAAAGTATGCTATAATAAGAAGATGGTCCCGTTCACTACGGATTTCTCTTATTTAGCCTTCCACAAGCCCGTCGGCTACGTCTGCTCTCGTCGCGCCCAAGGCTCCGCCCCCACCCTCTACGACCTCCTCCCAAAGGAGTACCGAAAACTCAAAACCGTCGGCCGCCTCGACAAGGACTCCTCCGGCTTGATTTTACTCACCAACGATGGCGACTTCGCCTACCAAATGACCCATCCCCGCTTCCGCAAAACCAAAATCTACGAAGTCGAACTCAACAAACCCCTAGAACCCCTCCACCAGCAAATGATTTCCGACTACGGCATCATGCTCGACGACGGCCCCTCTCAGTTCAAAGTCCTAAAAGACGGTGACCAGTATACAGTAGTTCTCCACGAAGGCCGCAATCGCCAAATTCGTCGTACTTTTGCTAGCCTCGGTTACCGCGTCACCAAACTTCATCGCACCGAATTTGGCCCCTACAAACTTGCTGGACTAAAACCCGGCGAGTATGCTATAATCAAAACATGAGCACGACGATATTAGGTTTGGATATCGGTACTGAATTTGTCAAAGCGGTTCTAGCAAAACCGACCAAGAAGGGCGACCTTGAGATCTTAGGTCTCGCTCGCGCCAAGCAACAAGACGGCAATATGTATGCCGGCGCCGTAGCAGACATCCCCGCAGTAGTCGCCACTTGCGAAGAAGCGCTCATTCAGGTCGAGGAGCAGGCCGGTGAGCGCGCCAGCCTCACCGTCGTCGGCATCGCCGGTGAGCTCATCAAGGGCAATACCACCACCGTTCACTATAGCCGCAAGGACTCCACCAAGCCCATTTCCGAGCAAGAAATGTCAGAAATCATCAAAAAAGTCCAGCAAAAATCCGGCGAAGTCGTCAAAAAAACCGTCGCTCTCGAAACCGGCAATGATAACGTCGAAGTCCGTCTGATTAACTCCGCCATCGTCTCTCTCACTATCGACGGCTACAGAATATCTAATCCCATCGGCTTCAAAGGTTCCGACATGGTGATTCAGTTCTATACCGCCTTTGCTCCCATGATTCACGTCGCTGCCATTGAAAAGGTCTGTGCCGAGCTCAACCTCGACCTCCTCACTGTTGCGGTCGAGCCTTTTGCGGTTTGTCGCGCCTGCCTCGGCGACGATCTCGACTCCAATTTCTCTGCCGTCGTCATGGACATCGGCGGTGGCACCACCGATGTTGCAGTCATCGAAGACGGTGGTGTCGAAGGCACCAAGATGTTTGGCATCGGTGGCCGCAGTTTTACCCACCAAGTCGAAGAAACTCTCGGTGTCGATTTTGATACCGCCGAGGAGTACAAGTTAAACTACGACACTGGCAAACTCGACGACGCCTTAAAGGCCAAAGTCGAAACCGCCCTCTCTCGCAATCTCAACGTCTGGCTCGCCGGCATCGAAGTCGCCCTCGAAGATTTCGAACGTGTCGGCAGCCTCCCCCGCAATATATTATTATGCGGTGGCGGCGCCAGCCTTTCCCTCCTCCAAGAAACCCTTGCTCTCTCCGACTGGTACACTACGCTTCCGTTCTCGCGCCGCCCAGTCATCCACCTGCTCGACGTCGCCGAACTCCCCAACCTCACGCTAAACGATCATCTCCCCGCCTCCGCCCCCGCTCTCGACCATTCCTTCGCCACTGCGCTCGGCCTTCTCCGCGTCGGCACCGACACCCTCGCCGCCGTCCCCGAAGAAAACAAACTCCGCGCCCGCCTCGCCAAACTGCTCCAAAATTAATTGCCTCCTCCCTCGACGCCCCCGCCAAATTGTGCTATAATTACTCTCATGAACGCAAACGAAATCCGTCAAAAATTCTTAGATTTTCAAGCCGCCCGCGGGCACAAAGTCATCCAGCCCGCCCCGCTCGTTCTCGAGGGCGACCCTACTACACTATTCACCGGTTCTGGCATGCAACCTTTGCTCCCCTATTTGCTAGGCGAGCCGCACAAGGACGGCACGCGCCTCACCGACTCCCAGCCCTCCATGCGCCTCCAGGACATCGAGGACGTCGGCGACCCGCGCCACACCACTGTTTTTGAAATGTTGGGTAACTGGTCCCTCGGTGACTACTTTAAACGCGAGCAAATCGAGGGCTTTTTCGAATTCCTCACGCGTATCGTCGGTCTCGACCCCGAGAAACTCTATGTCACCTGCTTCATCGGCGACGAAAAATACGGCATCCCCAAGGACGAAGAAGCCGCCAAAATCTGGCAAGAGGTGTTTAAAAAAGCTGGCATCGACGCCAAAATCGCCGAAATCGGCTCCGCCAAGAACGGTGACAAGCGCGGCATCAAGCCCGGCGAACGCATTTTCTTCTACGACGACCACGAGAACTGGTGGTCCCGTGGCGGCGGCATCGACTCCACGCCAAAGGGCGACCCCTGTGGCCCCGACTCCGAGGTATTCTATGACTTCGGTGAAGACAAGCAAGATGTCGAGAAGTACGGTAAATCTCACCCCGCCTCCGACGGCGCCCGCTTCATGGAAATCGGCAACCAAGTCTTCATGCAGTACAAGCGGAATGAAGACGGCACCTTCTCCGAACTTGAGCAGAAAAACGTCGACTTCGGCGGCGGCCTCGAGCGCATCGCCGCTGCTGCGATTGGCAGTTTTGATGTTTTCAAAATCTCGCTTTTGAAGCCGATTATTGACAAACTCGAGCAGATTTCCGGCAAATCTTACGATAACAACACCGACGAAATGCGTGTCATCGCCGACCACGTCCGTGGCGCCTATCTCCTGGCCGCTCAAGGCCTCACCCCGTCCAACAAGACTCAGGGTTACGCCATGCGTCGTCTGATTCGTCGCGCCATTCTCCGTGCCCTCGACCTCGGCATCTCCACCAACTTCCTCTCCGAAATCGTCCCCATCGTCGCCGACAACTACCGCGACCTGCCCGACAACATCCTTACTCATCGCGACGTCGCGTTAGACGTTCTGCTCAAAGAGGAAAAAGCCTTCCGCTCCACTCTGAATAAAGGCTTAAAAGAGCTTCGCAAAATGGCGCGGCCCGACAACGTCCTCTCCGGTCGTGATTTATTTAAACTCCAAGATACCTACGGTTTCCCACTAGAGTTGTCGGTCGAAGAATGTTACCGCGAGCACATCGAACTCATCTCCGGCTACAAAGACGAGTTCGACCAAGCACTCAAAGAGCAACGCGAGCGTAGCCAAACCGCCAGCAAAGGTATGTTCAAAGGTGGCCTCGAGGACCACGGCGAACAGACGGTTAAATACCACACCGCGACGCATTTGCTTCTCGCCGCCTTGCAAAAACATATCAATAAAGACATCGTCCAAAAAGGTAGCAACACCACCGCCGAGCGCACCCGCTTCGACTTCAGTTGCGACCATAAGCTCACGCCGGAAGAATTAACCGCGGTCGAATCCCAAGTCAACGAGTGGATTGCGGCTGACCTCCCCGTCGTCCACGCCGAGTACGACAAATCATACGCCAAAGATACCCTCAAAGCCCACGGCCAGTTCTGGGACAAATATCCCGATAAACTCACCGTCTACACCATTGGCGACGAGACCGCACCCATTTCTCGCGAAGTCTGTGGCGGTCCCCACGTCGAACACACTGGCGTCCTCGGTCACTTCAAGATCGTGAAAGAAGAATCCAGCTCCGCCGGCGTCCGCCGTATCAAAGCCATCCTCGAATAACTTTGGGTACTTGCAAAATATAAGAGTTATGTTATAATTATAGCTATAACTCGACAAAATGGTTCGCATCTTAAAAAGGAGGTCCATATGGCTAGCAACGTGCTAAAAAGTCATGGCGTTGAAATAGCTAGAGACATCGGCGCATGGTATGTCTTATCACTTAAATACGGTATTTCAGCATCCGAGATTGGCTTGATCGATTTCAATCGTACCGGTGTTTGCCTCGATGGTAATGAAATACGGATTGGTTTTCGCACCAGGTTTAATGGTGATATTCTCTCTAAGGGTGACCCGTCATGGTACGCCTTGCCAGTGCGTAGTCCGGAAGATTCCAATTTTCACATTGCAAACGATGAATTGTTTTTTGGCGGTACTAAGATTGGCGTGCTTGATCAACCTGTACTTGATACCTGTGATACTTCGTATCAGCGTGGCCCACGGCTACTGAATCTTAATAGTCGTAGTCGCAGTAATTGTTGCGGGTGTAGGGCGTGCGTGCACAACGACAAAACATTATATGACCACACCGTGATTCGCGACCGCCGCGAGCTTAAGACGCAGCTCGATATTGAAACGTTCTTCAGTCACCGTGAGAGTCTAGGACTCAAAACTAGCACACTAGAACAAATTGCAGTCGTTACCGGACTTTTTTATGATGAGGAAGACTGTCTTAACCATCTAGAAATGATCCACCGTGTCGTTAGCAGGCTCGGCTTTACTGGTGAGTTAATGTATTTTGGTTGTCAGCTTATGTCACAAAGTTCGTTACGCCGCTTTGCAAAGCTCGGTCGAACTGCCATTGTTTTTGCCATCGACAATTTTTCCAAGCGTTCATCTAGGCTAGCGCCTGTTAAATCGGCGAAAACATTGGAAGATTTTTATGCTGCAATGAGTATTGCTAGGACACTTGGCATCAAAACAACGTTTGCTTATATTGTTGGTGTCGATAGTCTCGCTTGCCTTAGAAACGGGTTTGAGTATCTAGAGCGCGCGTGCGATAGCTTTCCTATCGTCAATATTTTCCAAATTCAAACCGACCTGCAAGCGACCGCTCTCAACATTGAGGCTAAAAACCTCGAGTATTATCTGAAAGCCCGCATTGCTATCGAGAACATCTTTGCGAATGGCGATTTGCGCCCACGACGGTGGGAAAATTATCGTCCGCTCTGGTATCGTGAATTTGCTGGTTCAATGCTATCATCGTCAGCCTATGGATAAAATTAAGCCCCCGCTACCGGGGGCTTTTTCCAGGCTGGAGCATAGTGACTATTCTGTCAATGACGTTCTTGTCCACGCCAATTCTTATCAGATATCGCCGCGCCGCAGTCGCTCCGCATGCGTCACCATTGCGTATGTGATTCAGAATCTGTATGATCGTGTCGTTCGCTAAAAAGTCGTACTGCATCGGATTCGCTTCGCGAGAAATGCCATTGTTATTTTCGTAACTAACCATATAGTCACGTACAATCTTCTCCTCACTGAGCCCGTTTAGCTCCTGCAATATTGCACAGAGAAATCCACTGCGTCTTTTTCCTGCTCGGCAGTGAATTAGAAATGGACCCGTTGTGCCCGCGATAATTAAGCACGCCTCCCGTATCGCCGAAGCAAATTCCGCACTGTAGATGCCAGTATCATTGCCACAAGCAAACACGGTCTTATCTCGATAGACAAATTTAGTGCCATGCCGTACCATCTGGCATCCGTCGGCAGCGAGCTGTTCTAGCTCATCTGCCGTATCTGCCATATCAATGATTGTTCGGATTTCGTATTTTTCGACACAATTGCGAACCGCCACAGCTCTTCCGTAGGTGTTGTCAAGCGGGCTTGCACTACGATAGAACCCCATTCCGCATCCTACAACCTGTCGAAAATTCGCAAACGATTCAACGTCTTTATAGCGTTTTACATCGGTAATCTCCTCGAAAGAGTAAGCATTCTCTTGTTCGAAAAAACGTCGCGGCGCTTTGCGTACGATTGTTACGGCATCTCCGGGCCTTAGCCCAAACTGTTCTGCCATATTTCCTTGGCGTATCGCTAGCTCTAATCCAGCAGCTGTTTCGACTAATAATCGTTCGCCTCGACGGCAATAATACCCACTAAAAAAAGGCAGCCCCGCCAATTTTCTAGCCCCCTGGATTGTAACATCGACAGCATCGCCACACTCAATCCCGTCAAGTTTCAAGACCCACGGTCGAATAGCGAGATACGCGTTCCCTCTCTGACTTAACCCAACCACCTTAGTCATAATCATCTTGCTCACCTCCTTATTAATGTGCGCTAGCCCCTATACGTATATTATAACATAAAAATGTAATTTGCGCAACACTCGTAGACGATTTATAATATATGTATGGCAGTCATCATTAAAGATTTTAACCCCAAGCTTATCACTAATTTTGAGGCAGAGCGTGCTCGTCTTATCTCTTTCCTCGGAGACCAATATACTATTGAACACGTTGGTAGTAGCGCAGCGCATATTGGCGGCAAGAATATCATCGATATACTTATTGGTGCCGAGAATTACACGGCCATGCAAAACGCTAGTAAAATTTTGGTTAAGCATGGGTATTATGATGGCCACGATAATCACCCAGATCGCATATTTATGGCTTCCTCCACAAAAGAAACCGGCGAAGGCGACTACCATTTACATATCTGTATATTCGGTTCATCGACCTATCGTGATTTCATCATACTGCGCAACTACCTTCTTGACAATCCAGCGATTGCCAGCGCGTACCTCTCCGCCAAACAATCATTTGCGACTCAGGCCAACTACGACCGTAAAAAGTACAAGGCACTTAAATCTGAGTATGTTGCTAAATTATTAGAAGCAGCAAAAAGGCCCCTTGTTAAATAGGGGCCAAAAGGTGGTGGAGTTTATCGATGTCGTAATCAGTCATTCCGTGTGTAGCTAGGTAATTATGTGCTGCGATAGCTAGGTTCTGGCTATCCATGTACCTAGTTAGAACCTCCAATCTGGGCAGGGCGTATTTCTGTACACATCTCTTATATTCCGATGTTCCGCCCAATATCGTGAGGCCATTATTGTTGCGATAGCTTTCGAGAAAATCATCAATAATAAGTTCACGAGACGTACCGGATAAGGCTTCGAGTATCATGCAAACGAACCCAGTGCGTTTCTTCCCGGCATCGCATTGAACGATGTATGGTGCTGGTCTATTAAGCGTCCGTCTAATCCGGCTAACCGCCCGCACCCCAAACTCGGTTGTATTAATACCGCATTCAATGTTGGCTAAATCAATGATTGTTTGAATGCCGTACTGGCGCATTAGCGTTTGCACGGTATCTGCTCTCCCATAATAGTTCCGGACCGAACTAGCCGAGCGAAAGAAGATACTACTTCGCTCATTGTGCAGGACTAAGCCCCTAAAATTGGCAAACTCTTCATCCGTACCAAAAAGTTCACGTGCATCTCGATGCTGCATTCCCGCCACCTCCTTCGTAAGGTTCTCCACCAATCTAGTATATTATAACATCCATTACCAAAAAAGAAAAATCATTATGATTATTTATTATTCCACTCAGTGCACTCCCTAGTCGCCAAAAACGCCCCTCATTAAGAGGGGCGTAAGGCGGACCATATGGCTCAAAAAAACCGAAAACCCAGTCCGCTGAGCTCCTGTTCCAACTGCTCAGCATTCAGGAACTGAATCGCATTGATACCTGCTTCCTTTGCGGCGTCCACGTTGCACTGCATGTCGTCCACGAATACTACTTCGTCGGGCGCCAGATTTGATTCTTTTAACAACCGAGCAAAAAATCCACTATCCCCCTTGAGTAGACCAGTCTCAAACGACCAGTAGCATCTGGTCGCCAGAGTGAATACTGCTGGGTGCAACTTTCGGAGTTCGACTAACCGTTCGCGTACATGGTCGGACACGATTCTAATGTCGGTACGACCATAAGTTATCTCGGCTCCCGGCTCCAGGCTTCTTGGCGTTCCAACAATCCTCTGGTACACATCCAGAGTGCCGGGTACCTTTCGTGACAAATTCTCCGAGAATGCGTCTTTGAGCTCCGCCGCTGACAGTCCAAGTTCGCCGTTTTCGCACATCCTCTGCCAGTAGTCGTCCTCGGAACATTTGCCACGCATTGCGTCACACCAGGTGTTTGTTGTCTCCAGATGCCGCTGCCAAAATCGTTCCCCAGCCTCGCGGCCGTAACGCCACTCGATGATGTCTTCGGTGCCATATAATCCACGTATAAGTACTTCTGACAAGTCTGATAAAATTACCATAAGCTCCCCCCTTTCTCTAGACCTCAGACTATCCCTATTATACCGCATCTCTGAGGCATCGACAACCACTAGCGTTATGCTTAATTGGTGACTAACTAGTGATCACCCCACCTCCGAGGCAAATTTCGCCGTCGTATAGCACCGCCGACTGCCCCGCCACAAAAAGAGACAGCTATTTCTAGCAGTCTCTGTGGATTAGCGGTAGTTGATTCAATACAGTATCTTATGCCAGCTAATCTATACTTCAATTATACATCTATTTGCCGATTAAGTCAATAACTCGCTGATCCTTCGCTAGGACTTTTAGCCTCTTAATCGAATGCCTCTCCTTACGGATATATTCTCTAATTCTGGCAAATATTCCGCCAAAATTTCGGCCGCTCGCCTTTCATGCGGACGTGGTGCCGACTCTTTATTATCTTCGATATGTATCACAAACTTACTCATGCAATCACCCCACCTCCGAGGCAGATTTCCCCGTCGTATAAAACCGCCGACTGCCCTGCTGCTGGCCGCTTTACCTCTCGCTCAAACCGCAGCGTCTCCCCGTCAAACGTCGCCGGCACGAGTTCCCCCCGGTGCCTTAGGCGCGCCATGACCTTAATATCGCGAGTGGGTGACGGAGTTTTAGGGGGATCTCCAGCGAGCCTTAGCGAGCTAGGGGAAGAAACTCCGGCAGGATCCGCTCGCCATACTACGTCGGAAAGCTGTAGCTCCCGCGTCCAGATTGCCTCATGATTTAGATTTTTAGACACATACACGATATTTTGCTCAAGATCCTTCTTCACCACATAATATGGCAACCCGTCATTCACCTCCCCCGCCACCCCCGAAAGATACAACCCATGCCTCTGCCCAATCGTGTAAAACACCGCGCCCTCGTGCACACCCAGCACCCGCTCACTCTCCGCCTCGCGAATCTCCCCCGGCCGAATGTCAATATACTCCTTGAGAAAATCGCGCATCGACACCTCCCCCACAAAACACACCCCCATCGACTCCTTCTTGTACGCATTATGGAGCCCCCGCGCCTTCGCCAGCTTCTTCACTTCCGGCTTCATCATCTCCCCAATCGGAAAAATCGTGTGCGCGAGCGCCTCGTCACTAACGCGATAGAGAAAATACGTCTGGTCCTTGTTTTCATCAACAGCCCGCGCTAGCCGTCCATCCAAAATTCTCGCATAATGCCCCGTCGCGATAAAATCAGCCCCAGCCTCCCTTGCCCTTTCATAAAACAGCTTAAATTTAATCTCCTGATTGCACATCACATCCGGATTCGGCGTCCGCCCGGCGCGAAACTCATCCAGCATATATTCCACCACCTTCTCCCGATACGCCTCCTCAAAATCCCAAACATAAAAATCAATCCCGAGCTTCACCGCCACCCGCTTTGCATCCGCCAAATCCTCCGCCCACGGACATTTCATGCCCGGCAGATCCTCCGACCAATTCCGCATATACACCCCAGTCACATTATAACCCTGCTCAACCAAAAGCATCGCCGCGACTGAGGAGTCTACCCCGCCACTCATGCCCACGAACACAGTAGGTTTACTGGAAGATGACACGTCCGATTCGAGACCCTCCGCGACAACGGGAGCGGTAGGAGCGCCCGAGCCCCGTAACGACGGGCGCGAGGGCGCGAGTCGAGAATCGGCGCGTGTCATCTTCCTACCCTCTCGTATTCGTGGTCGACGACCGCATTGATAATCTGCACCGCCTCGCGCACCTGTTCTTTCGTGTTGGTCTCGCCCAGCGTCAACCTCAGCGACCCAGCAATCTCCGCCTCGGTGAGCCCCATCGCCGCCAGCACATGCGATCTCACCCCCTTCGACGCCGCACACGCCGCCCCCGTCGCTACGTAAACTCCCCGCTCCTCCAAGAGATAGAGCAAACGCTCTCCATCTAAACCATTATAGCACAAAACTACGAAATTGTCAAGAGCATGTCGCCGATTCACGATTTCGCACCCCTGTAGCGTGTCTATCAGCACCTTCTTCATTTCGGCATATTTTTTGCGTCGACCGTTCAAATGCCCATGCGCAAGCTTCACCGCTTCAGCAAACCCCACCACGCCCGGCACGTTTTCCGTCCCCGACCGGAGCCCCCGCTCCTGACCACCGCCATAAGTCGCCGGCGTGAGTTTCACTTCGTGCGACACATAAAGTGCCCCCACTCCCTTCGGACCATACAGCTTCGCCGCATTCAAAGTCAAAAGGTCCACCCCCAGCCTCGCCACGTTCACATCCAACAAATTCAGCGCTTGCGACGCATCCGAGTGTAGGTATAGCGGCGTCTTCACCCCGCGTCGCAAACGGTCCAGCCGCGCCTCTCGCAAAACCGCCGCCACCTCAGAAAGCGGCTGAATCGTCCCCGTCTCGTTATTCACTAGCGCGATCGACACCAGCACCGTCTCATCCGTCAGCTTCCGCCCGAGGTCATCAAAATCCACCCGCCCATCCCGGTCCACCGCCACCGCTACCCCGCCATACCGCTCCGCGACCTTCCGCACCGAATCATGTTCCGTCGCCAGGTATAGGACCTGTCTTTTCTGAAGCATAAAATTCTGATTTGAATTTTTAACACGTATATTCCTGCACCGAAGGTTCGACCTTTGGTCGACGCGCCCGAGAGGTTCGTCCCGAAGGGACGGTTCTCCCGGCGCGCCAGCGTATGACGTGCTTAAAAATTCAAGTCCAGCTGAAGAAAAGACAGGTCCTATACCTAGCGCCGTAAACGCGAGGTTGTTTGCTTCGGTCGCCCCAGCGGTAATCACGAGATCCGCTCCCTTGGCCCCAATCGCATGCGCAATCGTCGCTTTAGCAGCCTCATATTCCTCCCGCACCTCCTTCGCCGGCAAATACGCCGCACTCGGATTAAAAAACTTCTCCGCAAAATACGGCCGCATCGCGGTAAGAACTCGCTCGTCAACCGGCGTCGCCGCCGCATGGTCCAGATAAATCATAATCATATTATACCAGATTTTGACAAATCTTGCAAAGATGAGTCGACATATCCTCAGGGTCGAGCTTCGCCCCGCAAACGTCGCACTCGTCGTTGTCCGGCAATAGTCCCATGTTATTCTCCCGCCACAAACGTCACCGTCTTGGCATTCTCCCCCGACCCCTCTGTCAACACCAGCCGCCCCGCATCTTGATCTATCGCATAAGTATAACTATTTTCCAGTTTATACAACCAATCCGTTTCTATCTCGAGTTTGTCCCCAGCAATTGCCCAGATAAAACCATAATCGTTCGTATGTCCATTCGTCGTCAGCACCCCCTTCCCAACCTCAGTAAACTTCCACACCACGCTCGGCTCATCCATCAGCTGCCATGCTCCCACCTCCACCAGATATTCCGCATCACGCTTTCCCGGCGTGTGTAACAAATTCATCACCAGCACAGCCACCCCCGCCACCAAAGCCACCAGCCCAACCACTAGCGTCACCACCGACGCCTTACGTTTAGAACCGCCGCTCCGCCCCTTTACAGTATTTTTCTCGGCATTCTGGCGCCGCTCGGCTTTTCTATCATCCTGTCCCCCACCCGAGCTCGCACCGTCGTCTTCAAACGCCCGCGCCAGCTCTTCCATCTTTGCATTATCCATAAGCTTATTTTAGCAACAAAACAATGCTTTGGCAAGCCACATTGCAGTCCCTACAAACAAAACAAAATTATTTTTCTCACATTTACAAAAAAGTATGTTACAATAATAGTAATGGTTAAAAGTCACGAGGAAAACATGAAGAAACATACTATCACACATTCCAATAATCTAGTTCACGCTGCTGCCAAAGCAGCAAGTCTCTCTCTCTCTCTCTCTCTCGGGTAATCTCATTTAGTAAAATTTTCACAGTTAGAACCACCGCCATGGTCATGGCTCTTGTGTCACTATCTGGTCTAGTTCTGGGCCTCGGTCACTCTGCCAATACTTACGCCGATCCCGTCACCCTCCGCGCCACCGTCGAGCCAGTATTGCGGGTTACCCTAGACAGCGATCTTGTCTCGCTAGACCTCAGCCCCATCAACAGTACCACTGCTTTTGATAATGAAGATTTGAACGTCACTGTAGTTACCAATAACCAAG
>CAYNBW010000020.1:0-14303 GCA_964396015.1 uncultured Candidatus Saccharibacteria bacterium
GCAAGCTCGGCAGGGAACTAGACCTCTTCTGTTTTTCCGACCTCGTCGGCGCCGGGTTACCACTCTTTACTCCGCGCGGCACCGAACTCCGCGAGCTGATGGCGAATTATTCGTTGTCCCTCCGCGGTCGCGAGGGCTTTAAGAAGGTTTGGACTCCCCACATCACCAAAACTGACCTCTACAAGACTTCGGGCCATTACGCCAAGTTTGGCGACGAGCTCTTTATGGTACATTCCCAGGTCAATGGCGACGATTTTGCCATGAAGCCAATGAACTGTCCGCATCACACGCAAATTTTTGCTTCCCGCCCACGTACCTATAAGGAGATGCCAGTGCGTTACATGGAGGCAACCACCGATTATCGCGACGAAAAGACCGGCGAGCTCGGCGGTCTCTCTAGAGTCCGCTCGCTTACTCAGGACGATTCTCACGTGTTTTGCCGCAAAGACCAAATCAAAGAGGAAGTCGCCCGCCTAGTCAACATCGTTAAAGAATTGTACACGACGGTCGGTATGCAGAAACTCCGCGCCCGCCTCTCTTATCGCTCGGACGAGGATAAATACCTCGGCGACAAAAAACTCTGGGAGATGGCCCAGGGCCAAATTAAACAAGCCGCCATCGACAACGGCCTAGACTACTTCGAGCAAGAGGGTGAAGCGGCTTTCTACGGCCCCAAAATCGACTTCATGGCCGAGGATGCTATCGGTCGCGAACACCAACTCGCTACCATCCAGCTAGATTTCGTGATGCCAGAACGCTTCGGGCTGGAGTTCACCAACGAAAAGGGCGAAAAAGAGCGCCCAGTCATGATTCACCACGCCACGCTCGGCTCTATCGAGCGCTTCCTCTCTGTCTTTATCGAACACACCGGTGGCTGGTTCCCGCTCTGGTGCGCCCCTGAGCAGGTCCGTGTTCTCACTGTCAACGACCAGGTCGCCGACTACGTCGCCAAAATCACCGCCATCTTGGACGACGTCATCCTCGAAAAGCCATTGAAGCACAACGAGCTCAGATACACTGTCGATGATTCCGCCGACTCTCTCGGCAAGAAAATTAAGCGCGCCACCGAAATAAAAATCCCCGCGGTCTTGATTGTCGGCCCGAAAGACGCCGAGAAAAACGAAGTCTCCGTCCGTCTCCGTGACAAAGAAGAAAAGGTCAAGCTCAGAGAGCTCGCCGACTACCTATGCAAACTCTCGTAATCCTAGGCCCGACCGGCTCCGGCAAGACCGGCGTGTCTATCGAACTCGCCAAAGCCCTGGATGGTGAGATTATCTCGGCGGACTCCCGCGCTATCTACAAGGGTATGGACATCGGCACCGCCAAACCCAACAAGGAAAAACAGCAAGGCATCCCTCACTTCGGCCTCGACCTTGTCACACCCGACCAGCGCTTCACTGTTGCCGACTGGAAAGCCTACGCCGAGCAAAAAATCGCCGAAATCAAAGCTAGGGGGCACCTTCCTATTGTCGTCGGCGGCACCGGTCTCTACATCGATGCTCTCATCTATGACTATCATTTCAAGGGTCCCACCGGCGCCAAAATCGGCGATATTGAACAAAAAAGTTGTTCAGACCGACAAGAGATAAAAGGCAACTATCTCCTGATAGGCATCAAGACTGAGCCAGTAGAACTCCGCACTCGGCTCAAGGAACGCTTGAACAAAATGTTTACTCAGCCGCTTTTTGACGAAACCAAAAAACTTGTTCAGACCTACGGTTGGGGTAGCCAAGCCATGAAAAGCGACGTCTATGAGTATGCCTGGAAGTACCTCAACCACGAACTAACTCTCGACCAAGCCAAGGAACAGTGTTTCTACGAGGATTGGCACCTCGCTAAGCGCCAAATCACCTGGTTTAAGCGCAATCCACACATCACCTGGCTCGAATTACCCGCGGTCTATGCTTATGTACTCAACAAGTTGCAAAAATAGTCATAAACTGCTAACTAATTTGTACAAAAATAAAAACTTGTGCTACAATTATAATTAGAATGACTAAAGAAACTAGCACTCCCACTGAAAAATTGTTCGGCAGCAAGACCCGCGCCAAGCTACTCCAGCTCTTTTTCGAGAATCCGACCAAGTCCTTCTATGTCCGCGAAATGACCCGGGTGATTGACGAGCAGATTAACTCCGTTCGTCGCGAGCTATTAAACCTCGAGAGTATTGGCGTCATCAAGAACGAAACTTTCGACAACAAGGTTTATTATGCGGCCAACAGCAAACACCCCTTCTATCGCCCCCTTATCGAGATTTTCTCGAAAAAAATCGCTTCGGTCCGCGACAAGGACATCAAGGAGACCACATGGGAGGAGTATTGTCGCCCGGTCAAGAACTATCTCAAGGGTCTCGTCGTCATTAACCGTTTACCAGGTCAAGATGGTATCGACCTTCTCATCGTCGGCAACGACAAGACTAAGAAGCTCACTCGTTGGGCCGAGGTGATCGAGAAAAAACAGGGCAAGCCCATCAACTACACCATCATGGCCGCCGACGACTATACCTACCGCAAAAGCGTTTCCGACCGCTTTATCACCGATATTTTTGAAATGGAGATTTCCGAGATTATCGACCCAGAGGGTATTATCAAAGGTAAAATAAGATAAGGAGTAATATGTTCGAAATCGAAAGCAAAAAACCCGAAGAAATTATCATTAGTACTAAATCTAACACCATCAAATTTAACATCGAGGAATCCACTATCGACGCTAACCTTGCTGTCGGCAAAATCACAGGTCCCTGCGAAGTCGAAATCGGCGATGTCTCTATCCGCGGTATCGGCACCGAATCGGGCAAGACCATCTACGCAGTCACTATCGGCAACGTCCACGTCGGCATCCTCGGTGGTATCGAGGAGAACCTCGACGACCTCGTCGCCGAAGTTCTCTGCACCTCCTCCGTCCGCGCCGTCAGGGAACTAGAGCCCAAGCTGATTATCGCCATGGGCAACGTTGACGGCATGGTGACTGACCTCAAGCTCGCCGCTCGCACCGAGAAAAAGCTCAAGATTAAGAGCCTCGATAGTCTCCCGGCTACACAAGAGGTGGTGGCGCTTAGCTGATGAACTCCAATCCCCTCCTGATTATTATAGTTCTAGTGGTTACAGTCTGCTCAGTTATTTTGCATGAACTCGCTCATGGTCTCGTCGCCTACGCTCTCGGCGACCGTACCGCCAAAGATGCCGGCCGACTTACGCTGAACCCCCTCAAGCACATTGACCCCTATATGTCGATTATCGTCCCAGTTATCTTATATATTCTCAAGGCCCCCGTCTTCGGCGGCGCCAAACCCGTCCCGGTCAACTATCATAACCTCAAGGGGCGTGAATGGGGTATGGCGCTGGTCGCTTTCGCCGGCCCGGCCACTAATTTTATCCTGGCGTTCATCGCTTTTCTTATCGGCCATTTCTCAGGGCTCCTCTATGGCCACGCCGGCGAAATCCCCGAGTTTATTTTCTATGAATTGGTCATTATTAACCTCGGTTTCTTCATCTTTAATCTCATCCCCATTCCGCCCCTCGATGGGTCTCGCATCCTTTATGCCATCTCCCCCGACCCCGTCCGCAAAGTCCTGAATTCCATTGAAACCTACGGTATTATTATAGTGTATATCTTGATCCTCCTTTTCGGGGAAGTCTTTTCCGGTCTCATGGTGGGCGGCCTTACCGGCATTCTCAATTTCTTCTACTTGCTAGTGGGGAGATAATGTGTTATACTGAAATTAGCCTCACTGGCAGCATGATTTTCCTGAATAATCATGTTAAAGGGATTTCGTGGCATTACACTCGTGGGTGTAAAGCATAAGATTTAACCCACCTTGTATATTTACGGGGAAAACAGGTCAGTGAGGCCCCTAAGCAGGCGGTGGGCATGAAACAAAAAATTCGCGTAGCAGCTATCATTAAAAACGAAAACGGGGTCATGATTTTAAAACGTAACCGTGGTCGTACCGACACCGCGGTTTTTTGGGAGCTTCCTACCGGCAAGATAAAATACGGCGAGCAACCCGAAGAGGCTGTTGTTCGTACTCTTACCGATTATGTTGGTCTTGGCGTAAAATCTATCAAAATTAAAGATGCTATCACCTTTATGGCGCTTGAGGGCTCAAATCGCCTGAGTAATTTGTACATCGTTTATGAAGTTACCACTAGCGGTAAAGCCGAGCCAAAAGACCGCTACACTGCCTACAAGTTTGTTAAAGATTACGTCACCTCGGGCGTCCATATGAGCGAAGCCTCTAGTGCCGTCCTTGAAATCATCGAAGGTAAAGTTCCCTCGGAGCGAGTTTCTTCACGCGACACCGCCAATGCCACCACCATCCACGTCGATGGTGCCTCGCGCGGCAACCCTGGCCCCTCCGGCATTGGTTATTGCATCTACGATAGCGATGGCAAACTTATTGAAAAAGGTGGCGAATTCATCGGCTTCGCCACCTCGCGCGTTGCCGAATATTACGCCATGAAACAGGGCATCGCTCGCGCCATCGAGTTGGGCTTCAAGTCCGTACGCTTTATTTCTGACAGTCTCATGGTGGTAAACCAGTTGAACGGTATTTTCTCCGTCAAAAACTCGGACATTATCCCGATCTACCAAGACATTGAAAAACTGCTCGGCGAGTTCGACACCGTGTCCTTCACCCACGTTCCGCGTAGTCAAAACGCGATTGCCGACGCTGAGGCTAACGCCGCCATCGATCGCCTACTTCAAAAATAATCCAAAAAGTGATATAATAAGAGAGATATGGAAAAGGCATTACCCGTTATCGGCTCCACTGAATACGTCAGTGTAGCGGACATCACGAATATCCCCGCCAAAATCGACACCGGCGCCGACTCATCTTCTATTTGGGCTTCACGCATCAATATGACTGAAGATGGCGTGCTCGAGTTTGTTTTGTTTGACCAAAAATCCCCCCTCTACACTGGTGAGCGTCTGTGCTCTAGCGAATACCGGGTTAAGACCGTCCGCTCCTCGCATGGCGACGAACAAATTCGCTACCGTGTCAAATTGCCACTCACTATCGGCGACGAAACCTATGAAACTACCTTCACCCTTGCCAACCGTTCGCGCAATAATTTCCCAGTCCTCATCGGTCGGCATACTCTAGACGGTCATTTTCTGGTTGACGTTTCTCGCCGTGTAGTCAAGGGCGAAAGCAACCCCAAGACTCCTAAGCTCAATCGCGAGCTAACCAGCGACCCCTATCGTTTTCATCAAAAGTATATCAAAGAAAGGAGCAAATCATGAGAATCGCTATTTTATCCAATGGGCCAGGGAATTATTCCACCAAGCGCCTAGTTGAAGAAGCCAAAAAACGTGGCCACGAGGTCGAGGTGATTAAGTACAAGAATTGCTACCTCGCTCTCGATGACAAGCATCCAGACGTCTACTACGAAGGTGAGAAATTAAAAGGCTTCGATGCTATCTTGCCGCGTATTTCTAACAACATGACTCGTTACGGCTGCGCCGTGGTGCGTCAGTTCGAAATGCAAGGCATCTACACCGCCTCCGCCTCTGTAGCCATCACTCGCGCTCGCGACAAACTGCGCGCCGCTCAGATTCTCGCCAAGTACGACGTCGATACGCCCAAGACGCTCGTTTCGCGTAATACCTCCGATATCGACGACCTCCTCGAGCAGATCGACCTCCCGGTCATCATTAAGCTCGCCACCGGTACCCACGGTAATGGTGTAATTTTAGCCGACACCCGCAAGGCGGCTAAGTCCGCCCTCCAGGCCTTCTACCTCTATAACGAGGACGGTACCAACATTCTTTTACAGGAGTTTATCAAGGAATCGGCCGGCACCGATATCCGTGCCTTTGTGGTAGGGAATAAGGTGATCGCTTCTATGCAACGCGAGTCGCTTGATGACGATTTTCGCTCCAACCTCCATCAAGGTGGTCTCGGTACCGAAGTCAAACTCACGCCAGAAGAAAAGCGTACCGCCCTTAAAGCTGCGCGCGCCATGGGGCTTCACATCTGTGGTGTTGATCTAATGCGGAGTAATCGCGGGCCTCTGGTGCTCGAGGTTAATGCTTCTCCGGGCTTTGGCATTGAAAAGGTCACCGGCAAAGACGTCGCTTCCAAAATCATCGAGTACGTCGAGCTTAATGCTCCCCGCCGCAACGGCAACAAAGACCGCGTCGGTGCCTAGATTTTCTGCCCTATCTATGATATAATATGGGGGAGCCCGCAAGATGGCCACTTGGTTTTCCAAGAGGAAAGTCCGGGCAACACAGAGCAAGGTAGTCGCTAACGGCGACCGTCCGCAAGGATAGGGAAAGTACCACAGAAACAAAACCGCCCACCGGCTTTGCCAGGGGCAAGGATGAAACGAGCGAGGCAAGAGCTCGCAGCGCGTCGTAGCGATACGTCGCGGAGGCAAACCCTACCTGTTGCAAGGAGTGCTATTCGCCCCTGCTCGGGGACGCACGCTCACCGCTCGAGTGTTACAGCAATGTAACATCTAGATAGATGGTCATCGGGTCTACCGCGTAGACCTACAGAACCCGGCTTATCAAAGGCTCATCCTCACTAAAAAAACCAGCCTAATCGGCTGGTTTTTTGTGGTCAAACTATTTGACCAGTCCTTTTTTCTTGAGGGTACGTAGTGCCGAGGTCGACACGTTACACTTGACTTTTTGTCCGTTAATTACTAACGTCCGCTTCGACACATTTGGCTTAAACACCTTGCGAGTGTGCCTCTGTGAAAACGAAACGTTGTGGCCATACATCTTGCCTTTACCGGTAATTTCACAAATCGCCATCTTATTTCTCCTTCACCGTATTAACAATTTCCTTAAACGCCTCCGGATTGTTTACGGCAAGCTCCGCCAAAATTTTGCGGTCCACCGTAATATTCTTGGCTTTCATCCCCGCAATCAGTTGCGAGTAGGAAAGACCGAGCTCCCTCGAAGCGTTGTTGATGCGTGTAATCCAAAGTGCGCGCAGATCCCGCTTGCGATTCCGGCGGTCTCGGTAACTGTATCGGAGCGCCTTGATTACACCCTGATTACCCAGTCGAAAGCTCCGGGTGCGCGCGTGTTGCATTCCCTTAGCGGCTTTCAAAATCTTCTTATGTTTTGCGTGAGCTGCCACGCCACGTTTTACTCTCATGATTAAACTCCTAATGCAGTCTTAACGTTTTTCTTGATTTTGCCGTTAATTGCGGCGGCAGTCTTCATATTGCGCTTCCGCGCCTTAGACTTTTTAGCGAGAATATGATTCCCGAAGGCCCGCTCCCGCGTTATTTTACCACTCCCGGTAATCTTAATACGCTTGGCAGTGCCTTTATGCGTTTTTAGCTTTGGCATATAGGTTTTCCTTTAAGTTATTAATAATATTATTTTATGATGAAATGCAAGTGTGCGTGTTATGCGAGGAAGAAGGAGCAACGGAGCGATCCGTACTTGAGGTACGGCGAGCGAGTAGCGCACCTTCTGACGAAGCAGAACGCGTGCAATTGCATTTCCCGTAAGGTACAACCAGAGAGCCTAAAAAGTAGGAAATTACTTTTTTCGTACCTGCACTGATAAGTTTCGTCCATTCATCTGCGGTTTACCCTCCATGACGACATCCTCTCCGAGTAGAGCAATCACTTTATCAAGCATTACTTGCCCCATCTCTTTGTGTGCCATCTCACGACCGCGAAAGACAATCATGATTTTGACTCTGTCGCCGTCATCGAAGAACCCCTGCATCTTACGGACTTTAATGTTAAGGTCGTTGTCGGAAATCTTCAGCCCAATCTTCATCTGCTTCAGCTCGGACTGTTTCTCACGAGCCTTCTTCCGATTCTTGGCCTCTTCCTTCATTTTCTGGTACTGATATTTGCCCCAGTCAATGATTTTTACGACCGGCGGGTTGGCATTGGCGACAATTTCCACCAAGTCCACGCCCTGTTCCTTCGCCAGAAGCTGTGCCTCGCGGCTAGACATAATACCAAGTTGCTCTCCACTCGCGCCGATGACGCGCACCTCCGGATAACGAATTTCGCCATTAAGCCGGGTGCGTCGTGATGAGTTTTTGATAGTAGTCCTTTCTTCTCTTGAATTAACTCTCATAATTATACCAAACTCTCCATAAAAAGTCAACGTTTTCGGTAAGTCAACGCTTCGGCTAGATGCTTCGCCAAAATAATCGGCGCGCCCTCAAGGTCGGCAATCGTCTGCGCCACTTTAATGGTCTTGAAATATGACCTCGCCGACAAATTTAGCCTTTCCGACGCTTGCGAAAGCAACTTTTGCGCCTCCGCATCCAATTTTAGCATTTGCGAAACTTGAAATGAGGAGAGGGAAGAATTAAACACTCCTGCCCGTCCATACCGCGCCTCCTGAAGCGCCACCGCCTCTGTAATAGTATTTTTTACAACACTATGCTCACTCTCTGAACCAACAGGGGTAGTCACTCCCAGCTGCTCGTTTTTCACCTTCTCCACCTCTATGTACATATCTATCCGGTCAACCAGCGGCCCCGAGAGTTTCTTCTGGTAATTCCGAATCTGCGTCTCGGTACACTTACACTCATGCGTCGGATCGCCCAGATAGCCACAGGGGCAGGGGTTCATGGTTGTAATCAGCATAAAATCCGCCGGATAGGTGGTCTTGCGATTAGCTCTCGAGACGACAATCTGCCTATCTTCAAGCGGTTGCCTAAGCGCCTCCAGCACCGAGCGCGGAAACTCCGGTAGCTCGTCCAAAAACAACACTCCCTTATGCGCCAGAGAAATCTCACCCGGCGCAGTCCCGCCACCGATAATCGATACTACACTCGCAGTATGGTGTGGACTTCGAAAAGGGCGCTTCGTCGCAATTTCCTCTGTTACCGGCCCAGCCAAAGCCTGCACCTTGGTCACTGCCACCTGTTCCTCTGGCGTCAAATCTGGCAGCAGATTCGCCGCCACTCGCGCCAGCAAAGTCTTGCCCGCTCCTGGCGGCCCAGAGAGCAAGATGTTGTGATGCCCGGCTATCGCCACTACGAGCGCCCGCTTGGCCAGCTCCTGCCCACGAACGTGGTCCAAAATCGCGCCTGAAGAGGCCTCACGTCGCTCAGGAACCCCGTCAAAATCCCGTGCCGACACGCATAGCTCCCCCTGCTTTTTGAGTTGTAAAAATAGCTCCTGCAGGGTTCTCACCCCATAAATCTCGACCTTTTTATCGCTCATCTGGCGCATCACTAGTGCCGCCTGGGCCAGGTTCTGGGCCGGTATGTAGATTTCGCGCATCCCCGCCCGTATTGCACATTCTACGATGTTGATCACGCCCCTGATCGGGCGTAACTCCCCGTTAAGAGACAGCTCCCCAGCAAACAGTCGTCCCTCCACGTCTGCTTGCCTCAGCTGATGCGACAGCACCAATATCGACAGTGCAATCGCAAGATCCAGGAAAGACCCATCCTTCTGCAGATCCGCCGGCGCCAGACTAATAGTCACTCGTTTATCCGGGAACGAAAACTCGGAGTTCGCCAGCGCACTTTTTACCCGCTCCCGCGCCTCGTTAATGGTCTTGTCCGCCATCCCCACAATATTAAAGGCCGGCAGCCCCCGATTCATGTCCCCCTCGACTTCAACGATTTTTCCGTCAAAGCCATATGGTATTGCTGAATGTATTTTAGAAGTCATGCACCCCTTTTAGCACAGAGTAAAAATAAAATCAACCCCCCACTTCTCCCGCATCAAAATAACAGAGATAAAACACCTTAAAATGCTTGTGGAAAACTCTTCAAAAAATGCAAAAAATTTGTTCAAAAAAGTGTTGACATTAGCATTTTTAGGCGCTATAATAGAGATAACCTTTGAATAAAAAAGTTATACAAAGGTCAAAAACAAACATTATAGCCAAAATAACTCCACACTCTACTTTGAAGGCCAGTTTCCTCGCAGTTAGCTGGCCTTCTTCTATTGCTTCTGGAACATATTTGTGATATAATAAAGACAGTTGGGGCTGACAAAGCTTAGACGGAATATTAACAGATATCTAGCGTGTCGATTAAATACCGTAAGTATTGAATAAGTGCTAAAAACACTGAAACTGTCGCGCATGTAGCTTACATGCCGGCTTATGCCTAGTATAATTTAGGCTGGGTTGTACCCAAGGTACCGTAAGGTATGACTTATCATAACACGGTAATAAAGTTGCTAAAGTGGCGTTTGGTAACTCGAAAATCTAGCCATGGCATTTGTCAGTTTCGTTCTTTGCCGCTGACAATCTCCGCCAAGACAAAACAGAGAACTACGCACGTAGAAGGATGTCCCCGTGATATTTCGGACCCGGAGGCAGTATCCGGCAGCTCCACCATTGAGAAAGATTTAGGGAAAAACAACCTCTTAATGAAAAAATAAGCCCTCGGCTTATTTTTTCAGGGTAAGCGCCAATCCGCGCTGAAATTAACTTGTTAATTTCAGAAGGATGGCGCTTTGCCCTGAAAAATGACAAAGTCATTTTTCATTAAGAGGTTGTTTTTAAAACGCCCGATTATGGACGACTTTTGCGTCAGCAAAAGTCGACCATCAGGAACGCAGCTTACAGTCTTCATAGCGCCCGATTATGGACGACTTTCCTCGCGTCAGCGAGAAAAGTCGACGAGTCGCGCTCGAGACGCAGCCCACTGAGTCCGAGAAAATGCCGTAAAAATTACAAGGCGCGAAGCAAACCAGCAAAGAAATTTTATCGCCACTCCTCACACACCGCTGTAAAATATACAGCAACTTGCGCAGCAAATTTCAACAGGGAACAACTAGGGGTATCGCTGTAAATTTTACAACACCAAAATCGCAAAAACCACTTGCATTTTTCGCCAACCTGTGCTATCATAAGGACAGTCGAGATGACTAAACAAACACTAAAAACAAAAGGACTTTAAAATGCAGAAATCACGCCAAAAAGCCCGACAAAGGGCTAGGCCGACGTAAATTTGGCGGGCGAAAAGGTAATTTCTAGCCATAAATTACCATAGGAATTACCTAGAGCTCCGCCAAACCCTTTAGACATCTTCACGATGCTAAAGGACAAAAGCGTCGAGCGCGCAGATAAATCTTTCGTTAGCACTTTTGGCGGCGAGGATATTTCAGGGACGATGGGCGCCATGGCTGTTAGCCGGAAGAGCCGAGCAACAGATGGACAAGTACTGTCAAGGAATATCAAACCGACCCCATAAACCAGAGCGAAAGAAAACATCAGCAAGGATCATGCTTCACCTCTGCGTGAAGCGATCAAAAGAGTAAAGTAGGCACAGGTTGCGGTCAATAGTTAAGATTTAAGAGCCGGATAACCCCGCCTACTTTCTCCCATATATAGGGGGCAAAAATCGGCCTTGGGGGAATTAACCATCTATGATACAATGATAATATGAACCATAACCGTATTGTCAACAGTGTAAGTATTATTGGACTCGCAGCCTTAATCTCCATGCTTGCTTTCACCTCTCCTACGGAAATCGGTCCATTCGGTGTTTTAGTATTTTTTACAACACTGTATGCCACTATCTTTGGCTTTACTGCTCTCGCTATGAGGGTTTTTTATCGTCTTGCTTTCGCCAGAACTGACTTTCGCCCCAAGGACTACCTCTATTCAGCAGTCCTTGCTTTTGGCCCCATCATGATACTTCTTGCCCGTTCATTTGGCGCCATCAACCTCTGGACCATCACCCTCATCATCCTATTTCTCGCTCTCGCCGAATTCCTCGTTGCCAAAAGAGCCTAAAAAGTTTGAAACCTACCACAAACTGTGCTAAAATAAGCATATGGACTATGGTCATACGCCAAGCACGTCAGACGCGTCAGACACCTCTAGCATATCGAAAATGCTCGATATCGGAGAGCGCCAGCATTTTGAAGTCCAAAACCCAGCGAATCAGAACCTAAACCTAGGCAACTGGAGTTCGGACCCAAAGCAACCGCTTAAATCGCTCGAACAAACGCAATTCAACGAGGAGATGGTCGGACTTCCCGAGTCAGAACGCGCGCCCATCATCTCCTCAGACAGCCACGAAGACGCGCACAGCATTGACCCAGCCAAACTCCCCCTCGGCCAAGTCGTCCCCCTAGAAATGCCACCAGTCACTCCAGTGGCACCTAGCCCCGACGTCAACTTTAGAGCCATTCGCACCGACGGCGACCACCTCAGCAAAACCGCCGTCACCGAAGTTAATCAAGCCATCGAAAAACTCGCCCAGACCGGCGACGTCTCTAGTTTTTACGACGAAGCCCGCGCCATGACCGACGCCAACCTCGAAAATTCATTCGACCGCAAGATAGGAGAGCAATAATGCCGGCTTGGGTGGTCATCCTCATCGCTTTTTCCGCCGCCCTTATCGCGACTGCTATCGCCATGGCCGCCCACCTTACCAAGCTCAAAAAAACCAAAAAATACGAGCGCGGCCTCAAAATGGTCCCCCTCCTCATCCATCTCCCCCCCTCCACCGATGATATCGACGCTAAAAACCGCGATCAGCGCGACGTCGCTCTCGAGGCCATATCCAAAGCCGGCGTCATGTACTCCATTCTTGCCTCCACCGCCAAAAAAGGCTTCAAAACCAAAATCTACGGCGAGCGTCACTTCTCCTTCGAAATCATCGCTACAGGCTCCATCATCAAGTACTATGCTATCGTTCCCGCCGTCCTCACTGAGACCGTCAAACAGGCCATCCAGTCCGCCTACCCCACCGCCCGCGTCGAGGAGAAAAAAGAGCCCAACATTTTCGCGCCCGGCACCACGCTCAACTCTATCGTCGGCGCCGAACTCGTCCTCAACAAAGACTCCTACCTTCCCATCGCCACCTACGAGGACACCAAACGCGACGCAGAGCTCGCCCTTCTAAACGCCCTCGGCGCCATCAAACAGGGCGAAGGCGCCACTGTACAAATTTTGTTCCGCCCTGCACCAAAAACTTGGACAGAGCAAGGCAAACAATACGTCGAAAACATCCAAAAGGGCAAAGTCACCCAAAAAACCGTCGGCGCCGGCCTTGGCGTCGCCATCATGGACGTCCTCCGCGCCCCCTTCGAAGTCCCCGAACTCCACGAAAAACAAGAACAGACCGTCGTCACCAATATCAAACAAGACGAAATCACCGCTATTACCAATAAAATGCGCTACCCGGGCTTTGAAACCCTGATCCGAGTGGTAGCCAGTTCCAGCACCAAACCCCGCTCAGACGCGATTCTAGGGGGCATTTTAAGCAGTTTCTCCCAGTTTGAAGCCCCCGAACTCAACGGCTTCAAGATCGACATGAAAAAAGACCCCGAAAAACTCGCCGTCGATTACACTTTCCGCTTTTTCCCGCAAAAAGCCGCCTCCAGCATCTTAAACTCCGTCGAACTCGCCAGCATTTTCCACCTCCCCGAGCAGTCCGCCATCCCCACCTCTAGCGTCGAGCGCCAACTCACTAAGCAGGTCGATGGCCCTGCCAAGCTCGCCACCGAAGGCCTTTTTCTCGGCACCAACGAATTTCGTGGCAACCAAAAGCCCATCTACCTCCAAGAAAACGACCGCCGTCGCCACATGTACGTCATCGGTCAAACCGGTATGGGTAAGTCTGTTTTTCTCGAAAACCTCGCCTTCCAAGATATGTGTGATGGTCGCGGTTTTGCCTTCATCGACCCTCATGGCGACGCCGTCGAGGCCATTTTAAAGCGCGTCCCCGAGGAGCGCATCGACGACGTCATCTATTTCGACCCTGCCGATATCGAGCACCCCGTCGGCATGAATATGTTCGAATTCACCTCCGAAGACCAAAAGGACTTCATCGTCCAAGAGGGAATCAGCATGCTCCAGTCGCTTTTTGACCCCCAAAATCAAGGCTTCTTCGGCCCCCGCGGCCAGCATATGTTCCGTAACGCCGCCCTCCTCCTCATGGCCGACCCGAAAGGCGCCACCCTTATTGACATTCCCCAGTGCTTTACTGACCCCGAATTCGTCAAGTCCAAATTAAAATACGTCACCGACAAGGCAGTCTACGACTACTGGACCAAAGAGTTCCCGGCCAGCCAAAAGTCTAACGACGCCGGCGAAGTCATCACTTGGTTCGCCTCCAAATGGGGCCCCTTCCTCTCTAACACCATCATGCGAAACACCCTCGGTCAGGTCAAATCCGGCTTCAATATCCGTGAAATCATGGATCACAAAAAAATCTTCCTCGTTAACCTTTCTAAAGGCCGTCTTGGCGACATCAACGCCAACCTCCTCGGTATGATTTTTGTCATGAAATTCCAGCAAGCGGCCATGTCCCGCCAAGACATCCCCGAGCACGAGCGCCAAGATTTCTGCCTCTACGTCGACGAGTTCCAAAACTTCGCCACCGACTC
>CAYNBW010000021.1:0-14005 GCA_964396015.1 uncultured Candidatus Saccharibacteria bacterium
TGGCGTCCCCGACAAAGTCCGTGGCGAACGCATCAAAGTTTTTATTGTCTTGCAATCCGACGTTTCCGCCCGCACCGCCAAAAAAGACCTCGCACGCATCTATAAAAAATACCTCGCCAAGTACGAGACTCCCCGCGAGCTCGCCTTTATCGCCGACCTACCTAAGACCAAGCTCAACAAAATCGACTACTTAGCATTAGAAAAAATGTAAAAGGGTGGTGGCGTTTGTTTTTGATGTCTTAAAATTTCAAGTCCAGGACATCAAAAATAAATGCCACCACCCTTATAGGCTAGTTCTGTTTTCTAGGGCAGCCGATAGCGTGATTTGGTCGGCATAGGAAAGATCTACACCAAGCGGCAACCCACGCGCCAAGCGCGTCAACTTCAGGTTTGGATTTTGTTCGTGCAGCATCTTTTCGAGCAACAGTGCGGTGGACTCTCCCTCTACCGACGGATTTGTTGCAATAATCACTTCCTTCACGTTATCGTTATTCACCCGCCGGATCAGTTCGCCGATGTGCAGTTGCTCTGCCGTCACCCCGTCGATCGGCGAAATCGCCCCACCCAGTACATGATAAGTACCATGATAGGCCCGGGTTTGCTCAATCGCGTAAATATCCAGTGGCTCCTCCACCACCATCACCGTAGTTTTGTCCCGTTCCGGGTTATCATACAGCGCCGAAACTTCTTCATCCGCACCGATTAGTGCAAAGGTTATCGGGCATGATTTTACGCCCGTATGCAGACCCGCCAAAGCCTCAGCAATTCCCTCCGCCACTCGCTCATTCGACTTAAACAAAAAGTAGGCATAGCGCTCGGCCGTCTTTGGACCCACGCCAGGCAACATCGCTAGCGCATCAATCGCATTTGTCAGAGCTTGCGGTAGCATTTAGCTCTACGCCCCAAGCCCTAACCCAGATAAGCCACCCATTAGAGGCTTCATCTTATCGGCCGCAATCTCTTGCGCCTTGGCAAAGCCATCCCGCATGCAATTCTCAATCCACCGTTCCAGCTCGTGAATGTCATCGAGGTCAACTTTCTCCGGATCGATTGACACCTTTTTTACCTTGAGTTCGCCATTAATCTGTACTACCACCGCACCATCACCGGCTTCCACCTCCACGATTTCGTTCTTTAGCTCTTTTTGCGCCTTGCGCAACTGATTTAGTAGCTTCATTTGGTCTAGGGTCTGTCCCATCTTATTCTCCTTTTACTGTGTATAGATATATTATATCAGACTTTTCCTTCCTTGGCGAAGTAATAATTCGCGAAAGCTGATATTTGTCGTCCGTAGTTTTGGCGTGCAAAAACGCAATTTTTTCCGCTTCGGGCATCTCCGTCTTCACTTTAATATCCGTCGAGTTCTCCAAAATCCGGTAAAAATTATACACCTCGGGCTTTACCACCAAGGTCTCGTCCGTCAGGTTATCCCGTACAATTGCAAGATCGTGGCTAAACGAATTTGCTACCTCGGGGTTATACCGGTAACCATAGACATACTGCGCCAGACTCGGGATAATCATCACTGCATAAAGTACCGTCAAGGGTATCACTGCCGTCACCCGGGCATAAGGATTCTCCGGAAACAGCCCGTACCATTTCTCGAGAATATACTTCAGCCCATGTGCCACCAGAATCGACACTGGCAAAATCAAAAACACCGCTCGGTCCGACGAAAACCCAGTAATCACTATCGTAAAGATAATCAGTACCGTTGCAATCGAATTGCGCGAGGCAAAGAATCCCTTAGTGGTACTAAAGAGTCCAGTGAGCGCCAAGGCGAAAATCGGCAGGCTCACCAGCGGCGCCAAGAACACGCCATCCTGTGTCCCCCACCACGAAAACAACCTACGCGCCCCCTCCCACAGGTTCGACGGAAACATTGCCGGCTCAAACCCTTTAGCAAGTAAAAGCTCCTGAATTGTGTCCGGCCGATTGACTATATTTATTATCAGAAGCGACACCCCGCCTAGTACCAATATCCCCACCACCGCCAAAATCGCCTTTGGTAAACTCTTCAACACGAATCTTAGATGTGGCTGGCAAAGTACAAACAGCACCGAAAAAGCCGCAAAATACAGCATATACGGCGTGAAAATCGCCAGGAGTAGTGCCACGCCAAACCAAAACGAATAAATCGGCTTCGGCCTTTTCTCGCCCTGAATCTTTGACCCTAGCCAAAGTAGCAAAGTTGGCCAAAATACCACCATAATTAGTGGTGTCCCCGACCCCGCCAAAAACAAAAACGGCGTCGAAAGGCACACTAGACACGACGCTAGAAGTGACACGTTATTCTTGAACCACCGGTTCAGTAAAAGTATCAAGAGTAACCCCAGTAATAATCCTATCAGAACACTCGGCAATTTTATCGCGTACGGCGTTAGTCCTAGCACTTTAATTGAAAGTTTCTGTAGTAAATGATACGGCAAATCAACTAAGTTTCCCTCAAGTGGCGCACTTGCTTCGAGATAGTAAGAATTCTCCGCCGACGCCATTTCTGCCTCGGACAAACCATTCTGTGAGAAAAACGGCAGTAAGAGCATCAGCCCCACAAACGCCAAACCAAGCACGATATATCCAATTATAAACCGATATTTATACAAAAAAAGTTTTGAGATAACGATTTTTTTCATCTAATAACTATTATAACACATTTACTTCTTTTCTTCGTAGGTTTTATCGAGCGACATAAACCTGAGCAACTCTGGATGGAAGTAAAGTTCAATTTTACCCACCGCACCATGCCGGTGCTTCGCCACAATTAGCTCAGTAATATGTGTTTCTTCGTAATTGTCATCATTCTGTTTATAATAATCTGGCCGGTGCAAAAACATCACGAGATCCGCATCCTGCTCGATTGACCCCGACTCACGAATATCTGACAATACTGGTCGCGGGTCATCCCGCCCCGTCACCTGACGCGACAACTGTGCCAAAGCCACTACCGGAATGTGGAGTTCCCTCGCCAAAATCTTCAAACCTCGCGAAATCTCCGTCACCTCCTGCACTCGGTTCCCCTTATACCGGTCCGACCCCTGAATTAGCTGTAGATAATCCACAATCACAATTCCGATATCGTGGTCATGCATCGCCCGCCGTGCTTTATTGCGGAGTTCCATAATCGTCATCGAACTCGTATCGTCAATATAAATCGGCAGCTCATCCATTTCTGCCATCGCGTCGCCAATTTTCTGGAACTCCTCGTCCGATAAATTGCCCGTCCGTATGTTCCAGTTATTCACCCCCGATACATCCGAAATCATCCGGTCGATAATCTCATTCGCCGCCATCTCCATTGAGAAAAACAGTACCCCCTTATTATTAATGCTTGCAATATTATATGCCAAATTCTGCGCAAACGTCGTTTTACCCATCGCCGGTCGCGCTCCGATGATAATCAAATCGCCCTTCTGTAACCCCGCAGTCTTTTTGTCCAAATCGCGAAACCCGGTCTTTAGTCCCCGGAGCGCTCCTTTGTTCTCGCGCAGTTCTTCGATCCTATCAAACGCATCGGCCAGCAACTCGTTCATCGCTACATAGTCGCTCTTGACGATTTTATCTGACACCGCAAACAACTCCTGCTCCGCTTCGCCTACCAGCGTCCCCACTTCCGCGTCGTCCTCATACGCCTTATTTGCAATCTCCGTCCCAGCCTTAATTAATTTGCGCCTAGTCGATGCTCGCTCGATAATCTCCGCATATGCCTTGGCGTGCGAGGCCGCCGGTACAAAATTCGACAACTCCGTCAAATACCCCGCGCCCCCCACCGACTTTAGCTTCTTGGCCGTCTTGAGCGCATTAGTCAACGTCAATAAATCAATCGGCTTATGCTGATCATACAGGTTTTCAATCGCCTCAAAAATCGCTTGATGTCTTTCCTCATAAAAATCTTGCGGTTTAATGACGCTCAGAATTTCCGGCAACACCGCATCCGAAATCATAATCGCACCAATCAACGACTTTTCGGCTACGACATCCTGCGGCGGTATCCTCCCGCCAGCGCCCTCCTCGTTAAAATGGGTCATTTCCTCCATCATCCAGTACCTCACCTCCCATTATACCAGACATTTTTGCAATCAGCTCATCTTCCCCCTCTATTTTTACTCCCCCATCTGAATCACCTATGGTAATTTTTACATCACCCGCCGCTTCCACCAACACCCGCAGGTTGTTCTCCTTCGACAAAATCATCTGCGCTACCTTTCGCGCCGGATAAATCTTCAGCACCCCACCCCGATACTCGTATTTCGCCTTCACCAGCTGCGAATACACCGCGTCGTTCAATTCTTTGACCTTGTTCAGAAACGCTTGCCAGTCGAATTCCCCTTCCGGCGTCCCAGCGTATGACATCGAGACCGGAGTAGTCGGTCCTGAAAAAGAATTGCCAGCCGCCCCTGTAGTAGCCCGCTCAGGAAAATGGCCGTCAGACACCTTGAGCAATGCAACGAGCAATCTGGCCTCCGCGAATGGCGCTTTCACCTCGGGCAACTTCTCAAGTAGCGGCATCATCTCTGGCCTCGGCTCCGCAATAATCTGTTGCATCAACTCTTCCGCCACCACCTCAGCCTTCACTCCTCCTGCCAGTACCTCCCGGTAAACTGCTGTAATTTTTACAACATTACCTTCGGCATAAGCCTGCAACAACTCCGAGATTTTTCTTGTCTCCGGTAGCCCCATTGCCTTAATAATCAAATCTGCCGTAATCTCGCCATCAGTCAAAGTCGAAATCTGATCAAGCAGCGACAGCGAATCACGAAATGATCCACCACCTCGCTCCGCAATAATACCAAGTGCCTCATCTGTAATCGTAATCTGCTCCGCCTCCGCAATCTTCCTCAGATGCTCACACATCACCTTGCCATCCACCAGTCGAAAATTAAAAATCTGCGACCGTGACGTAATTGTCACCGGCACCTTATAAGCGTCCGTCGTCGCCATCACAAAAATCACGTGCTCCGGTGGCTCCTCCAGCGTCTTAAGCAGCGCATTAAACGCCTCTTTCGTCAGCATATGCACTTCGTCAATAATATATATCTTATACCGCCCTTGCGACGGCGCAATCATCGCCTTTTCGCGTAATTCCCGAATATTATCAATTCCCCGATTACTCGCTCCATCTATCTCAGTAATAGCTACATAATCATCCTCTAGCTCATACAAGAAACGATGGACCTGGTGCGCCGGTATCCTCGCCACGCTCGTCTTTCCCGTCCCCCTCGGCCCCGTAAAAAGATACGCATGCCCCACCTTCCCCGCCTTCAGCGCATTGCTAAGCGGCATCGTCACCTGCTCCTGCCCTATTACATCCTCCAGACGCAACGGTCGGTACTTCCTATACAGAGTTTTCATACTACCATTCTACCATATCTACCAGTTATAATCAAAATCAAAAGTCGGGCTTTGCCTGACTTTTGATTTCGTCATTTCTTTGCTGACCTTTCTTTTTCAAAGAAAGGTCAAAGTGCTCAGGACATGTGCCTGACTTTTTGATTCGTCATTTCTTTGTTGGACTTTCTTTTCCAAAGAAAGTCCACACTATAAAGCCGCCTCTACCGCCGCCCAAGTCGCTTCGCTGTTCTTGGCGGGAATTGTGACCGACACCTGCGAGCCTTTACGCAGGTGGAAGTACGTCACCGACGCATACAAAATCTGGTATTCTTTCCCTGCTACCTCTACATAATACTTGTCATCATGACAAGTCAAAGTCCCGATCACTGTCTTGCGCTCCACTGGCCCAATCTGCTTATACATAAACTTCCCATCTTCAGTAATGGTTAGCTTCATAATATCGCCCTCGACCAGCTTTGACTTCGACGCATAATTTGCCGGTACTGGATAATTCTTGCCGTCCGGCCCAATCATAATCTGCCCATCAAATATCCCCTCGATCACCTTACCTTCCGGTCCGGACACTACTGTCTCGCGTGGCGCCGTAATTATGTCGCCATCACCCAGCATCGACACCAACAACTCCTTGGCAGCCGCCAAGCTAGTCTCCGCTTCGCTAATCAAGCTACGTAACCTTTTTATTTGTTTATCTGGTATTTCAGACATCACCTCGCATCCTGTCTATATATAGTATTAATATTATATTATACCAACCCACCCACAAAGTCAAGACTTTTTTGCCGAACTTTTCCACCATCACAACAGATTTGACCGCAAAAATGTTGTATTTTTTACATTTTTTAAGAGTTCCACAGACCTGTATGACGACCGCCATCATAAATCATCGTCGGAATCCCCTTTACTCGAATTTCATTCTCAATTATCGCCCGGTTTTCTTGCATTTTAGTGGTAATCTCCGGATATTCCGCAATCTTACGCACTTCGCTAATCGCTCCAGTATCCAATCCCGCCTCACCTAGCCACCTCTCCAGATGTTCCACCGCCTGTTCGCGCGTATATTCGTCGTTAAATAGGCTCAGGTAGGTGATACCCTGGCTATTCTTGCCGGTAAAGATATGGTCGAGCAGTTGCACCGCCACTCCCGACTTCACCTGCTCCACCGCCAGCATATAGCGCACCGTCACTTCCGAATTAGCAAACTTGTACTGGTCGTCCGCATCCTGTATCGCAAACGGCACTAGCCGTACATTATACCGGTCAAAGAACCCAGCATTTTTCTGATTCACATACGATCGCGCACATACCGAGCATCCCGGGTCAAAGATATCTACCGCCACCGGCGCCTCGGCGTTCGCACTTGTTACCGTAATATAATTAAAATCGTAACTCGCCGCGTCGTAAGTTTTGAACTTATCCGGAATTGCCTCGAAAATCTCCCCCCACTCTGTAAACCACCGCCCTACTCCCTCGGCAAAATTCGTCGGCTCGCTCTCGTCAATCGAGCACACCTCTGCCCCCAGTGAACACGCCGACGGCTTCGTCACGTTGCACGACCCCAGCGCCCAGAGCGCCAGTAACGACTTCACCGCAGTCAAAATTGCCCACGCCGCCACGATTACTATCACCACCGAAATCACCTCTATCACCACCGACAGCGGCTTCACCCACTTCGGGTGCTTCACGATCACCCGCGACAAAATCGTGTTCTTTACGTCGTCCTTAAAACCAGTCTCGCACTTCTGTAGCCGCACTTTCTTCCACAAGCACCCCCAAGCCTTCTTAAACATCTTCCAATACGACTTCCCCACCTGTGGCTTAAAAATTGATATAATTGCGACAAACGCTCCGATTATCGCCAAAATAATAAATGCAGCTATACACACCATAATACACCTATTATATCACACAATTTTTCATTCTCGCCAAAATACTTACGCCAATCGCCGAGTATTTATGCCTCCAAAATTTTCGCCATCACCCGCTCAATTTTCTCGATATCCGACGGCCGGTTATGCAACCCCAGCGAAAACCGCATCAGAGGTGGCAACCCCAACACATGGTCGAGATAATAATGCACGCAAAAATACCCAGTCCGCGCCATAATGTTTTCGCGCGACAGCGCTTCGCCCAAAAGATGCGAGTCCAGCCCCTCCACATAAAACGACATCGTCGGGTTAGCTTCGTGATTCACCAGATGCACCCTGCCCGACTCCGCCAAAAATCGATACAACCTCTCCGTATTATCCTGCAAATTCTGCCACGCTTTTTTCGGTAGCCTCGTATGCCAGTCTAGCGCCGCCCCGAGCGCAATAATCTCCCCCCACGCCTGTAGCCCCGCCTCAAACCGCGTATAGCGATGCTCTTTCCCCTCGGCCGACAGCACATACTTTTCGCGCTCCACATCGTCCACCATCCCCCCACCGACAAACCCCACCGTCATCTTGTCCGCCAGCTCGTCCTTCCACACGATCCCCCCGAGCGATGGCGCGTATAACTTATGCGCCGAAAAACAAATCGCATCCACATCGGCGCCGTGTAGCAAATCACTCGAATGTGCCATCGCCTGCGCCGCATCAATAATCACAATCCCCCCCGCTTTATGCACTGCCTTCAATAGCTCATTCAGATTTAATAGCTTCCGCCCGTCAAAATTACTCGCCGAGTTCACCACTACCACCGCTCGCGTAAAATCGTAAGCGCTCACGTCGATCGACCCATCCTCATTCCGCTTCATAATCTCGCGCGGTAACCCCGTCCGCTCAGCAAAAGCCATAGTTGACAAAAACGGCGAATTATGTTCTATCTCACTCGTCATCACCTTGTCAAAACACTCCGCGGAGAGTTGCGACAAAATCAAATTCAACCCATACGTCGTATTGAGCGTAAACGACACCGTGTATTTCCGCGCCTTTAGTCCCAGAAACTTCAGCACCTTCTCTCGCGTTGCCTCGACCTTCTCGTCCGTAATCTTGCCCCAGCGATACTTCACCCGCTCCCCACATGAATTATGCTCGGTATAATACTTTTCCAGTGCCTCAATCACCGGTCGCGGCCGCAAACTCTGGCACGCACTGTCAAGATACACCTCCCCCTCGCCCAAATAGTCAAAATCTTCCATACTCCCACTATACCACACCTTGCATTTTTCCGCAAAATTTGCTATAATAAATACAGTTACCAAAGACAGTGGCGGGCTACGCCTTAATCATGCCACCGAGGATTCTTATAGATACTTATTTGGTGACGCTATTTAACAATTAGCTAGCTAAATTATTAATCTAACCAAAGGAACTTTTTATGGCAATTTCAAAAGATAAAAAGGCTACATTGGTTGCTGATTTAACTGCTCTTCTTAACGACTCGAAAATGGTGGTTTACGCCAAATACCAAGGTCTCACCGTAGCCGAGTTGCAGGAACTTCGCAAAATGGCTCGCGAATCCGGCGTCAAAATCAAGGTGGTCAAAAACCGCTTGGTCAAAGTCGCCATGAAGGAAATTGCGACCTACAAAGACACTGACGCCGGCGACCTCACCGGCCAATTGCTCTATGCAATGGGCTCGGACGAGGATTTCGACGCCGCCAAGGTCTTGGCCAAATTTGCAAAGACCCACCCCCAGATGGAACTCGTCGGCGGCTTTAACTCCGACGGCGCCAATATGACCAAGGAAGAAGTTACCACACTCGGTAACCTCCCGACCAAAAACGAGCTCATCGCTCAGGTCGTGGACACACTTCTCTCCGGCATCAACGGTGTGGTTTCTGGCCTCGAAAAGCACGCAGAATCTAACAACCAAGCATAATTAATAATTTAATTAATAATCAATTTCAAAGTCAGGACATGTGCCTGACTTTGAAATCATAATCAAAAGGGGTTCTGGCGGGGGAAATGTGTTCCCCCGCCAAAGACTAGAAAGGATATAATATGGCAACAGATATCAAAAAGCTGGCCGAAGAATTGGTCAATATGACCGTTCTTGAGGTCAACGAACTCAAAACTGTCTTGAAAGACGAATATGGCATTGAGCCAGTCGCAGCTGTGGCTGTAGCTGCCGGTGGCGCTGATGGCACTGCCGCCGATGAGGGCAAGTCCGAGTTTGACGTCGTCCTGAAGGACGCCGGCGCTCAGAAAATCGCCGTCATCAAAGCCGTTAAGGAAGCCACCGGACTCGGTCTTGGCGAAGCCAAGGCTATCGTTGATGGTGCTCCTGCTACCGTTAAGGAGAAGGTCGCCAAGGCTGACGCCGAAGCGATGAAGAAGGCTCTCGAAGAAGCTGGCGCTACCGTCGAGCTCGCCTAATCACCAGCTAGCTAATTGTGACTAAAATACTCCCCTGACGGGGAGTATTTTAGTCGTGGCGGGTGGTCACGAACTGTACTGCCGACCCCAGCGCCGCCACCCCAGCCAAAATCGGCCAATAATAAGTTTCTGCATTAATCTGCGGAAACAGCATCAAAATCGCCACCGCCATCGCATAACCACCCGCCACCGCCGTCGCGAGAATCGTCGCCGGCTTCATTAGCATCACCGCCGCCCCTGATGCCACCACCCCTATTACTGCCCCTACCACCAGCGTCGTCGGCTCAGTCCCAAAATATTGCGCAGTAGTCATCAAAACCAGCGCAAAACACGCCCCACCTAGGCACATCTTCTCCACCGTAAACCCAAGTAACGCCACCAGTAGTCCCCCACCCAGCGGCAATACCCACTGCAAAAGCTGATTCTCCGAAATCATCGGCGATGACGCATTAATCGTCGGCATCAAATACCCCATCAGCACATACCCCACGATAAACCAAATCACAAAAAACGCAATTTTCTTCACCTTGTACCCCACCAGCGCCAACCCCAACCCTATCGCCGCCATCAGCCACAACTGCCATGTCGCCAAACTCTCCAAATTCATAAACTGTTCCATATATCAATTATAGCACAGCCACGCAGGACAAAAGCCTTTTGTGAGCATAAATGAGATTTAGACCAGATTTGTCTGCGTAGATTTTACAACCTAACAATGAAAAAATACCCCGAATGTAGGGGTATTTTTTCTTGACTTATGTTGTAAAATCTACAAGCAGACAAGTCCAAGCTCACAAAAGGCTTTTGTCCTGCGTGGCCAAAGACTTAGTTATATAGGTTTTCGATTTCGATCGACGGCCCCATGGTAGTCGTGAGATAAGCCGACTTCACATAGGCACCTTTGAGCGACGCCGGCTTTTGCGCCTTTAGCGACTCAAAGAATGCCTCGGCATTCTCAAGCAACTTATCCGTCCCAAACGAAACTTTCCCCAGCCCAATATGCACAATCGCCTGCTTATCTACGCGATATTCCACCTTGCCGGCTTTGGCTTCCTTGACCGCCTTTTCCACATCGGCCGTTACCGTCCCCGCCTTCGGGTTTGGCATCAGTCCCTTTGGTCCAAGCAACCTCGCAAATTTACCGAGCTTCGGCATATAAGCAGGGGTCGCAATTAGCACATCAAAGTCGATCACGCCCTTTTCGAGCTGCTTCAAAAACTCCTCGTCCTCAGCAATATCCGCCCCCGCAGCCTTTGCCGTCTTGCAGACGTCCAGCGGCGCAAACACCGCTACTCGCACAGTTTTACCATTCCCGTTCGGCAATACCAAAGTCGTCCGAATATTCTGATCGGCCTGCCGTGGATCCACACCCAGCCGCACGTGTGCTTCCACTGTCGCATCAAACTTCACCGGACTCGTCTTCAATGCCAAGTCTACCGCCTCTTTCAGGCTATAGACCTTACCTTTCTCAACCAACTTAAACGCCTCTTGGTATTTCTTTCCTCGGCGCTCAATCAAAGGCCTCGTCACCGGCTTCGCGCCCTTAGGCTTGTTGATCGCTTCCTCAGCCGCCCGTTCCGCCTTGCGCGCTTGGCGCTCTTCCTCGGCCTTCACTTCTTCAATGTGCTTTTTCGACTTCTTACCAGACTTAGCAAACCCCTCACGCACTTCCTCGAGCTTTTCCTCGACCCGCTCAGCAACTTCTGCCTTCTTTTCCTCGATAGCATCCGCCACCATGTTCTTCGCGGTCTCCAAGTTTCCCCGCACTTCCGCACCCTTTTCCTCAAGCGCCTCCTTGACTTCAGCCACCTTCTCTGCGACCTCCGCCTTTGCATCTTGCAATGTCTTCGCCTTTTCCTCGGCCATAAAATCCTTTCTGTGGTTCTAACGAGCTCAGCTCTCCCACTATATTAACTAACTATGTATAATTATATCACAAAACTCCAAAAAGGAAAAGGGCGACCTCTTGGCCGCCCTTTAAAGGGGTGTATGTTATCCAGTCTAGCCATTGGCTAGTACCGGTAACTGGTATAGTGGTAGGCTCTCGTCCTAGAAGAGTTACGCACCTTAGGACGAGTTACTCCCATTGCGAGACAAAACCTACCGCCTCGGTCTAAATGTGCCAAGAGGTATTCGGCCTCCTTTACCCACTCTAACAGACTATTATATGTATAGTCCGTCTCGAGAGTTTGGGCAATTCTAGCCAGTTCCATTAGTATCTTCTGTGTCCGCAACTGGCTTAGATACTGATCAGCCTCCTCGACGGTTTCACACCTCAGCAGTGGTATCTCCGGATATTCCCTCAGCACCACCGCATTAATCTTGCGTAGTGGCAACTTTGCCACCCGCTTTTTTGCAAGCAACTCCTCGTACCTGCTCGGCAACTCCTGGTAGTCAGCAGCATAATCTTGCCACATCGCCATACCGCGCTCTACCAATCTCTCGCGAGCCACCCGCTCGCATACACCATTGTAAGATTCTTGTGCCATATATTTTCCACCTCCTCATCCTGCCCTAGCACATAAAGCAGTGTATTTCTCCATTATATCACACTTAAGCCTAAAAGTCAAGGCTTTACTCCTAGCAAAAACTATGATATAATAAATACGTTACGCAAATGCTTCTATCTATTATCTAAACAAGGACTACAAAAGTGGCAGAAAAACAAGTTATTGGCAACCTCAAGCTTCGCATCCCCGGCGGCAAGGCTACAGCTGGCCCTCCGGTCGGTTCTACGCTCGGTCAGTGGGGGCTTAACATGATGGATTTCATCAACCCCTTCAATGAAAAGACCAAGGAGTTTATGGGCAAAAACGTCATTGTCCACATCAAGGTCTACGAAGACCGCACTTTCGATTGGGTCTGTCTCGGCCAGCCGGTTGACGACCTCATCCGCGAGGCTATCAAGATTTCCAAAGGCTCCGGCAAGCCCAACGTCGACAAAGTCGGCAAGATTACCCGTGCCCAGCTCGAGGAAATCGCCCAGAAAAAGATGGACCAGCTAAATGCCATCGATCTCGACGGCGCCGTCAAAATCGTCGCTGGTACCGCCCGCTCGATGGGCGTCGAAGTCATCGACTAGCTTCCTTTTGGACCCCAACGGGGTCCAAAAGTTATAATCAAAAAATAAATCAGGACATGCGCCTGATTTATTTTTCTTACTGGCCTCTTTTGCTGAACTTTTCTCCTCCGGAGAAAAGTTCACTAATTTAGCTGCTTTACTTGAAGCGCATCCAGCTCGACAGGCGTTTCCCGCCCAAACATCGAGACCATCACTTTGAGTTTACCCTTCGCTGCATCAATCTCACTCACGGTCCCATCAAAGCCCTTAAACGGCCCATCCGTAATCGACACCACTTCGCCAATCTCATATTGTACCGAAAACTTCGGATCTTCAACCCCCATCCGCTTCTTAATCTTGGTAATTTCTCGCTCTGACACCGGCGTCGGCTGCGTCCCCGTGCCAATAAACCCAGTCACCCCCGGCGTATTACGGATAATGTACCACGTCTCATCCGACAATTTCATGTCCACCAGTACATACCCCTGCAAAATCTTCCGGTCCACCACCTTGCGCCGACCGTTTTTGATTTCGATTTGCTTTTCCTTCGGCACTAGCGCCTCAAAAATCTTGTCTGCCATCTCCACCGTCCCCGTCCGCTGGTTGATGGAATCCGCCACCTTATCCTCGTACCCGCTGTACGTCGAAATCGCGTACCACGCCCGAGTGTCATCATATCTGTTTACTGCCATAATACAAAACTCCTTATTTAATTATTAAACTAAAGAACCACCGGAAGAACAAATCCAGTAGCGAAATAAACACTACGAAAATCGCCGTATAGGCCAGCACCGCCAGCACCATCTTCCAGGTCGCCTTGCGAGTCGGCCAGCGTACCTGCCGAATTTCTTTCCACGCATCGCGCAGATATCGTCCCAGCGCCACGAACGGCCGAAAGAGGATAAAAGTCTTTTTCCCCGATTCCTCTCGCTCGCGCCGCCGCGCTTCTTTCTCGGCTGCTCTCGCGGCTTTCATCTTCGCCTTCTCCGACTTACTGTCTTTGACAACGACTTTGTCGCGCATAATCGGCGGTTCCTCGATGTGCCCGTTCGCCCCCTCATCCTCGCGCGGCCCATCACTCGCCTTAATTCTTGTGACTTTTGCCATTATACTCCTTTAATTACAGTGTAGCATACTTCGCCACGGATTTCCACCCCTCTAGCCAAGTTTGCTTAAAAAAAGTCTGATACCAGACTTGTCAATATTATACAGCAAAATTCATCAAAAATCAATATTGAAATATCGAAAGAGTTTTTAATACCAATATCGCAAAATTAAAGGCCACCGCATTGCGGTG
>CAYNBW010000022.1:0-13834 GCA_964396015.1 uncultured Candidatus Saccharibacteria bacterium
CCTTTTACATTTTTTCTAATGCTAGGTAGTCGATTTTGTTGAGTTTGGTTTTTGGGAGGGAGTCGAGGAAGGCGAGCTCGCGGGGAGTTTCATACTTGGCGAGGTATTTTTTGTAGATGCGTGCGAGGTCTTTTTTGGCGGTGCGGGCGGAAGCGTCGGGTTGCAAGACAATAAAAACTTTGATGCGTTCGCCACGGACTTTGTCGGGGACGCCAATGCAGGCGCAGGAGGCGACGTATTTAGACTTTTTGGTGGCTTCTTCGACGGTGGAGGGGTAGACGTTATAGCCGTTCGTGATAATCATGCGCTTCAAGCGGGCACGGAAGAAAACTACACCTTTGTCGTCGACATAGCCGAGATCACCGGTTTTGAGGTAATCTTTGCCGCCTATGGTAACAAAGGTGGCTTTGGTTTCTTTGGGGTTATTGATATATTCCTTCATGATGGCGAGGCCACGGATGACGATTTCGCCATCTGCGCCGGTCTGGACGGGTTTTTTGGTCTTGGGGTCGATAATGAGAACTTCGGTGTCAGGAAGAGGATAACCGATGACATTGGGTTCTCTCGCGATGGAGTCGGGGGAGAAAATCACACCACCGGCAGCTTCGGTGAGACCGTAGCCATTGTGAATGACGGCTTTGGAACCATGAGCGGCGAGAAAATCGTTGAAAGCCTCTTTGGTGGACTGGCTGACGATGTCGCCACCAGAGACGACGCCTTTGATACGCTTGAGTTCATTATCACCGAATTTGATTTTGACGAAATACTCAAAAACTGCGGGGACGCCGACTAGGATGTTGATTTTGTACTTTTTGATGTAGGAGCGGAGTTTTTTGGCGTTGAACTGAGGAATGAGGACGATGCGCATACCGCAATAGAGCGGGATGTGCTGGCAAACGCCGAGGCCAAAGGCGTGGAAGTTGGGGAGAAAGGTGAGCATGGAATATTTGGAACGCAATAGCTCTGGGACGAGATACTTAGCGCCGACGGCTTGGGCGTTGAGGTTGAGGTTGGATAATAAAACACCCTTGGGCTTGCCGGTGGTGCCGCCGGAATAAAGGATGACAGCTGGGTCGTTTGCGTTCATGCGGGCGTGGGGGTTGCCAACGAAGTGGCTAGCGCCGAGCAGAAAACGGTCCCAAGTAATCACTTGCTGGCTTTTTTTGATGTGGTTTTTGCGGCCTTTGGTGAGCCAGAAAATAGCGCGGACGAGAAAGTCCATCGAGCGGGCGGGGGAAACGACAATGAGGCGCTCGAGCGGAGTGTTTTTAATGATGGCTTCGACCTTGGGATAGGTGATATCGATGACTAGCATGTACTTGGACTGGGCTTGGTTGATGTAGTCCTCGATTTCTTTTTCAGAGGAGAGGGGATGGACCATGTTGGCAATAGCGCCGATTTCGCTGACAGCATAGAACATATAGACCGCCTCGGGAGTATTGGGCATACAGATGGTGACGGTGTCGCCTTTGTTCACACCGATGGCTTTTAAGGCTCTAGCAACTTTGTCGATTTTCTTGAGGAGCTCTTTATAGGAAATCTCCATACTGTAATATTCGAGTGCGGTGCGACTAGGCCATTTTTTGGCGGATTCGTAGACGACGTCATAGAGGCTGCCCTCGGGGTACTCGAAATCTTCGGGAAGCTTTTCGATGTAGCCGTGGCGGTCGCGCTCAAGCCTTAACTCGATTTTGCGAAGGCCAGCACGGACCTTGTTGTAGAATAGTTCTAGCATATATCTATTTTATCACTTTTTAATATTTGGTGGTATAATTTAGATATGGATAAAAACTTTCGCGTGCGCACGATTATTACCGTAGTATTATTCGCGGTGGCGCTGGTGGGGCTTTATACGTTTGAGTCGATTCCGTTTAAAGTGATTTTTGGGTTCTTTACGACGATGGGGGCGGTGGAGCTACTGAGTTTCTTTCGGCGAAAGTTGGACGGTGCGACGGTAGTGTTGGCGATTTTGGAGCTGGCGTTTTTGGTGTGTGGGACGGTGTTTGTGGCAAAGATAGATGCGTGGCATTTTTGGTACATCATCTTGGGGGTGCCGGGGTATGATATTTTTGCGTATTTGTTTGGCAAATTGTTTGGAGGGAAAGTGTTTAAGAAATCACGACCGTTCCCGAAGATTTCGAAAAACAAAACGTGGGAGGGGACGGTATTGGGGTTGTCTATGGCGATTTTGATGGTGGGGATAATGATGGCGATAAGGCAGGATTTTGCTAATGATTGGATGTACTTAATGTGCGGACCTTTGGCACTCGTGGGGGATTTGTTCGAAAGTTATCTCAAGCGGAAGTTTGGTGTGAAAGATTCGAACGAGATTTTGATTCGGCATAAGTTTTGGCGAGGAGTGGAAATGCTAGTAGGGGGGAGCGAGGGGCATGGTGGTTACCTCGACCGGGTGGATTCGACGGTGTTTACCGGGACGGTTTTGCTTTTGGTTTCGCTAGTTGTCGCCAACCTTTGATGAGATAGTCGGCGCCGGAGAAAAGCGTGAGGGCGATTACTATATATAATAGTACAGTATTGATGATGGATAAGGGTTGGTTGTCTAGGATGACGTTGAGGAGGATGAGGGTGAGCGTGATCATCTGGACGGTGGTTTTGAGCTTGCCGAAGATGGAGGCGGAGATGGTGATGCCGTTTTTGGCGGAGAGCATACGCATACCGTCGACGGCGAAGTCGCGGACGAGAATGAGAGCGAACATCCAGAGCGGGATGCGGTCTTGGTAAACGAGAACGAGAAAAGTGAGATTGACAAGCATTTTGTCAGCGAGGGGATCGAGAAAGGCGCCGAGGTCGGTGACGATATGGGCGCGGCGGGCCCAGCGACCGTCGATAAAATCAGTGAGAGAGGCGACGACAAAGCAGACGACGGCAGCGATGTGAGCGGGGGTGCTGTCCGTCAGCATGAGCGCGACGAGTGGCACGACTAGGATGACACGGAGTAGTGTCAAAACGGTAGGACCATTAATCATACGACGTCCTTTCGGTGCTCGACTTGCCAAGCGCGAACGCCAGCGAAGCGGGCGGCGAGGACGTCGGTAGACCACTTGTCGCCGAGCATAACAGTCTCGATGGGCTCGAAGCCGAGCTCTTGCATGGTTTCGGTGAGCTTGGTGGAGACGGGCTTTTTGGCCCACCAGACGCAGGAGATGCCGAGTGGCTCGCAGAACTTTTGCATCATCTTTTTGCGACCGTTGTTGGAGATGATGGCGATTTTGATGCCAGCGTTTTTGCAGTCCTCAACCCAGTCGGCGAGTTCGTCGGCGGGCTCTTTTTCGGAGTGCAAGCGGAGGGTATTGTCAAGGTCGCAAAGGAGGAGTTTGACTTTTTCGCGTCTTAAGAGCTCTGGAGTGACGTCCTCAAAGCGCTCGAACTTTTTATCGGCATGAAATATACTCATATATTTATTATAACATGATATAATAGACATATATGTATAATAAATTTTCGGAGTTTTTGGCAGGGAAAAAGTCGATTTGCGTGATTCAGGCGGAGAATCCGGACGGGGATTCGATGGGGAGTGCGATTGCGCTGGACTATTTGCTGAAAGATTTTACCGTGTCGATGTATTGTCCGATCGACGTGCCGAGGTATCTGCGGTATTTCGAGGACTGGTCGCGAGTGACGGATGAGTTTGATTTTCGGGCGGATGGGTATATTATAGTGGACACGGCGGCGACAGTGTTGCTATCGAAGTTGTTGGAGGATGGGGCGATTCGGAACCGGCTGTACAGTGCGCCGGTTTTGGTACTAGATCACCACGAGACGGAGGATGATTTGGACTTTGCGCACGAGGCGATTATCGAGGTACGGCCGGCGTGTTGCGAGTTGATTTACGAGATAGCGCGGGCGGAGGGGCTAGCGATAGAACGTGAGGCGGCGGAGGCGATTTACTCGGGTATCGCATCGGATACGCTAGGGTTTACGAGCGTGGGCGTGACGGCGCGGACGTTTGAGATTGTGGCGGAACTGATACGTGCGGGGGCGGACGTGGCGGAGCTGGAGGAAAAACGGCGCGAGTACATGAAAAAGTCGCCGCGGATTTTGGACTACAAGGCGGATTTGATTCACCGGGTGGAGTATTCGCTGGACGGGGCGCTGGCGACGGTACACATTCCTTGGGAGGAGATTTTGGAATATTCGGAGGAGTACAACCCGAATGTGTTGATTTTGGAAGAGCTGAGAATGGTGGAGGGGGTGCGAGTGGCAGTGGCGGTGAAGACTTATCCGGATGGCAAGGTAACGGGGAAGGTGCGGTGTGCGTGGGATGCGCCGATTGCCGAGGAAGTGGCGGGGTATTTTGGCGGTGGCGGACATAGGCTAGCGTCAGGGTTTCGAACGTATGATACCACCTACGAGGAAGTGGTGGCAGATTTAATTAAAATAGTGCCAGGTTTACTGGCGGAGGTACACAATGATGGACAAAATTAAATACGAAGTTCTAGATAAGTCTTTGGAACTTTATCGGGCGCATGATTTTTGTGCGTCGGGTACGCCGAAGCTGACGGTGGTTTTGATACACGGGATTTCGGCGGATTCAGGGACTTTTCAGGGGCTGCTCAAATATCTTGAGGGGACGCAGTCGATGCGGGATGTGCGGTTTGTGGCGTTTGATTTACTAGGCTCGGGGGAAAGTTACCGGTCGGACAAGTTGCAGTATGACTATGCGGAGCAACTGGAGGCTTTGCATAATTCGATTGCGCGGCTCGAAGCGGGGACGCCACTGGTGCTTTTGGGACATTCGATGGGGACTTTGATTGTGACGCGGTATGCCGATAAGCATAAACGTGGCGTGAAGGGCTTGGTTTTGGTTTCGCCGCCGATTTACCGACCGGAAGATTTTGAGAATCCGCTGTTTGTGAAGGGGCTGGAAGATTTTAAAAAAGCGGTGGCGCTTAAGGACCGTAATTTTCTGAAGGATAAGGCGTTTAACAACGAGATGGAGCTAATTGTGGGGAATCGTAAAAATTATGCAGTGCTGGCGCGGGCGAGCAAGCCGACGACGTTGATTTACGGGGAACTGGACCAAATTATAGCGCCGTTTAACATTCCGGGAATTTTGAAGCTGAATAAGAATTTGACGGCGGTCAAGACGGTGGGGCGACATGGGGTGACGCCGGATAAGTACGGCAAAGTGCTGGCGGCACTAGAGGGGATATTGAATGGGAAATAGAAGGTTTTATGCTGAAATTGTATAATACTTTGACGCGGAAATTGGAAGAGTTTCGGCCGGCTGGTGAGGTGGTGAAGATTTATACTTGCGGGCCGACGGTGTACAATTACCAGCATATTGGGAACTTTGCAGCGTTTGTGTACTGGGACTTGCTCGTGCGAACGCTGCGAGCGGAGGGGCTAGCTGTGCGACGAGTGCTGAATTTGACGGATGTGGGGCATCTGGTGTCGGATGGAGATGAGGGGGAGGATAAACTGGAGAAGGGGGCGGCACGCGAGGGGAAGAGCGTGTGGAAGGTGGCGGAGTATTATATTAAGGATTTTTTGGATAACTACCGGGCGCTGGAGTTGACGCAGCCAGAGGTAGTGGCGCGAGCGACAGATTATATCGAGGCGGATGAGCGGGCGGTGGATTTGATGAGCGAGCGGGGATTTACGTATGAAACGCACGATGGGGTGTATTTTGATACGGCGAAGTTTGGTGGGTATGCGGATTTTGCGAGGTTGGATTTGTCTGGGTTATCAGCGGGAGCGCGGGTGACGTTCTCGGACGAGAAACGGGGGGCGAGTGATTTTGCGGTGTGGAAGTTTATTCAGCCGGGAGAGAAGCACGAGATGCGGTGGGACTACTTGGGGCGGCCGGGGTATCCTGGGTGGCATCTGGAGTGCTCGACGATTATTCACGAGGAGTTGGGCGAGCCGATCGATATACACTGCGGTGGGATTGACCACATTCCGGTGCATCATACGAACGAGATTGCGCAATCTTTTGCGGCGTATGGGTCGGAGTTGGCGCGGGTGTGGCTACATTGCAATTTTATTACGATAGACGGGGAGAAGATCTCGAAATCGCTGGGGAATGTGTATTTGCTATCGGATCTGGCGGAGCGGGGGTTCTCGCCGATGGACTACAAGATGTGGGTGTTGTCGGGGCATTATCAGGGGGAGCGGAATTTTACGTTTGAGGGGCTGGCGGGGGCGCGGAACCGGCGGAAGGCGTGGCGGAATTTGATTGCGGAGTGCTATCAACGCGAGGTGGTGGGTGATGCTGGGTTGGAGGAGCGGGTGCTGGCTGCGGTGGGCAATAATTTGAACTCGGCGGAGGCGTTTGCGGTGATTGACGGGGCGAGGGAGGTGTCGCTCGAGCAGTGGAAGTTTATTGATGAGTTGTTTGGATTGAGGCTGATGGCCGATACGCCGGATGTGCCGGAGACTGTTTATACTTTGTTGCGAGAGCGGGACGAGGCGAGGGGTGCGCGGGATTTTGCGCGGGCGGATATGCTAAGGGGGGAGCTGATGGCTCGCGGGGTGATGGTGCGGGATACGGCGGATGGGGGCGTATGGGAGTACAATTGAACTTTTTCTTTGAGTGGACTTTTTCTTTAAGTGGACTTTTTCTTTAAGTGGACTTTTTCTTTGAAAAGAAAAAGTCCAGCAAAAAGAAACTAGAGTGAAATCAAAATGAGGCGCATGTCCTCATTTTGATTTTGATTATGTTGGAGGTGGGAGTGTTGTGGCGCCGCGCGGAGCGCAGCGCCGCTGCCACTAAGAGGTACGGACACGGACGCAGCGGACATAGAGCCCGACGTAGCGATTGTTGCTGCTGCTGGTATTCAGACTACCACTGTAGTAGCCCAGGAGGTAACGATTGGTATTAGTGAAAGTCGTAGCCGACCACCAGTACCCGTACGTAGACGCGTTGCGGAGGGAGCCACCGACGTAGTACCCGCCATAAACTGGACTAAAGGCGTCTTTGTAGAGAGAGGAAGCTATACTGTAGATCGAACCAGTTCCTCCAGAAAATGGTGGGAGCTTCCAGCCTTTGGGACAGATATCCTGAGTAGCGTTTGTCGTGTTGGGATCACCTGTGATAGTGCCAGCGCTGGTAGCGGCATAGTTATACCAGACGGTATCGTTATTGTTATCGTCTTTACCTGCTTTTGCGCAAGGGTAAGTATATCCGTTACTAGAATCACAGTGGTTAGTGTATGATGAGTCACTTGAGTCTAAGCTATAGTAGGTGAGCGTTTTATCTGCATTAATATTGGTAGTAGCAGATTTAATAGTCATGGAACCAGAAGTACTGCCGGCATCGCCAATGTAGCGGAGGTTTTGGGTCATCCAAAGAGCGCCGTTAATTTTGGCGATAGTGTAGATTTTGTTGTCGCGAACATCTTTCACTGAATATTGTCGCCCATTGGTCATGCCGTTCATTAGTGCGACAAGGCCTGCAGAAGAGAGCTCCCCGATATCCTGCATGGTAGCATTTCCGGCCTCCAGCATACCAAGTGGATCGTTATTCTCAAAATCACCCATTTTCACGCACCGGACCGAGAGCCCGCGGTTGCGACCGTAGTTACCCGCCGAATCCACGCCACTCGAACTGAAGAAGAGATACCGAGCGCTCGTACTACTGTAGGAAGTAGCCGACCAGTAGTACCCGATGCTACCAACGCGGTCGGACGAGCCGGAGTAGTAGAAGCCGGCCGGCAGAAAATTCGGCGTCGTCCCGGGGCCAGCTTGCGTGTAGAAACCGTTATCGTTCTCGTTAGTCGAAGTAGTACTATCTAAGCCATATTGATGTGCGAGTGCATAGAAGTCTGAAGTGGTTTGCCAGTTGGTGGCGGATGTAGTTCGAGAAATTGGTAGCCTCCAGCCTTTCGGGCAGATGCTATACAGTGCGTCTGTATTATCTGCAGTAATGCTTAAACCCGAGCCCAGCGTTGCTGCTGTCCAAGTGTAATAACCGCCATAACTACCCGTAGTATTATATACGTTCGCCATTGTTTCACTCGAGAACCCACTCGTGCTAGAAGCCGGGAGTTTATTGCCACTCTGGAAGCCATTAGCAGTAGGCATAGTATAGTCAGAAGCCATATTGGTATCATCGGCAGTTAGTGCGGTGCCACCGGCTAGATTGAGGTTACTGGTCATCCAACACTTGCCATCAGCAAGACGTTGGACAGTGTAGGTCTTGCCGTCACGAGTATCGGTTGCGATGGTTTGCGCATCCGTAGTACATTGTGAGTCTGGCATATCTTGCATAGCTATAATATCTTTTTTCCACATGGCGTAGAGAGTAGCGAGGTTCTGGGTGGTTTGATTGATGGGGTACTGGTCGCCGGGTTGGTAGGTAGTGCCGGTACAAGGGTTAGTGCCATCGGCACCAGTACTGGTGGTACACCAACCTTGGAAGGTATAGCCTTCACGGGTGGGGATGGTACTACTGAGCGTAATGTAAGTAAGGTCGGTTTCGTCATCTTCAGCGGATGGGATGTCGCTACTGGTGGAGCTTTCGTCGGCATAGGTGATTTGGTAGTCTATTTTGTTAGCTACGGCAGTAATAATGAATGTATTAGTATAGTTACCAGCATCCTGAGTATATTGGAGACGTGCAGCTAAATCTATAGTATAGCTATCTACGGCATCAGGGCAAGTGTTGCTACCGTTGCTTTGACCATTAGCACAGTTGGTAATGTTGAGGGTAGTGGCGGTAGTAGTGGGAGATGGAATGTAGTTAGAGTTTGGCTGAGAATTGAGTTTGCTGGGTTTGTAGCCCCATTTGCCGTTGTAGGTGGCGTTATTGAACTGGGCGGAAGTGAGAGAAGAGCCGGTGGGAATAGAAGCAATAGTGGAAGTACCAGTGCCAGAAGTGCCAGTGCCTGTAGCAGTAAGGTCAGTACTGCTACTTGAGTTTTGGATGCTGAGGGTGTAGCCAGTATAGTTAGTAGTGGTGACAGTAAACTGAGCTTGTCCAGTAGTAGCAGTAGTTTCATTAAAAGTACCGTCACTATTATTAACAGCTAGATCCAATGAAGCGCCACCGGTAGTACTCAGCGTGAGAGAGGTAGTAGACGCTGTACCGGTGGCGGCTTCGGTTTTTTGTTCAGGACTTACTAACGGAAAAATCGTTAACAAGCTGAACAAACAAAGTGAAAAGGTGGCGAAGATTCCGGATAATGTCAGACGGTGGGAATATTTGATATAATTACTAATTGATTTGGTTGTGTTTTGCATGACCTGCGGCTCCTCTCGGTTATATATTTTACTGTGGGCCATTACAAAAATGGCACCACTAGGTTGTTCTATCCAGTATCAATAACCGAAAGCCTAATGATGCCATTTATGTTATTGATACTGAATTGAATAGAACATTTTGATTATAACGCGTTTTTACGATGTCCGCAAGTCTTGATTTTTTATGGAAATATGTTATTCTATAATACTATTACCTTTAGGTTCCGAATCGTAATTAGGATCCGGAGAAAAGTAATAACTATTACTGTTGAGTAATAGTTATTACCAATTCACCAATCTAAGCAGCGGGGATACTAGGTATCCGTTGCTTAGTTTTATTATATCGCTTATGTAGAAAAAATGCAATAGTTTTTCAGTCAGATTTACGTGGGGTGATAAGGGATTGAAAATCGGAGCCGTAATAGCGAGCGAGGAAGGCGTCGCGGTAGCCATTAAAGGTGCCGTCTAAGAGGGCGGCGCGGATGCGGTCGGTAGTAGCAACAACAAAGTGCTCGTTGTGGATGGATGCGAGGACTTTGGCGGTGATTTCGTCGGTTTTGAAAAGATGATGGAGATAAGCTCTGCTGTAATTTTTACAACACTCGCAGTCGCAGTCGGATTCGAGCGGGAAAAAGTCGTGAGTGTATTTGGCGTTTTTGATATTGATGCGGCCGTCTTTGGTATAGAGAGAGCCGTTGCGCGCCATGCGAGTAGGGCCGACGCAGTCAAAAGTGTCGCAGCCAAACTCGGCGCCGACAAATAGATCGATCGGTTCTTGGCCCATGCCGAGTAGGTGGCGGGGCTTATTTTCCGGCAGGATAGAGTTGACCACCTGCAACATTTCGGCCATACCGTCTGCCGTAAAGACGCCACCGATGCCGAAGCCGTCGGGATTGACGCTGGCGCAGTAGCGGGCGGACTTTTCACGGAGGTCGAGGAAGTCGCCGCCTTGGACGACTGCGTAGAGATACTGTTCGATGCTTGCGGTTTTTGCGTCAGCTAATCTCCGATGCTCGGCGACGCAGCGGTCGAGCCAGGCATGGGTGCGATGCATGGCTCGTTCCATGTCTTCGCGTGATTCGGATTTAGCGAGATGGTCGAAAGCCATGTGGATGTCGGCACCGATTTGCCACTGAGCCCGCATGGAAGATTCGGGGGCCATTTCGAGTTGGCTACCGTCGATGTGGGATTTGAATTTGACGCCGTCTTCGGTGATTTTGACGTCGGGCAGAGAAAAAATCTGGAAACCACCGGAGTCGGTAAAGGTGGGGCCGTGCCAAGAACTGAACTCGGCGAGGCCGCCGGCCTCCTCGATTAGTTCCGGGCCGGGACGGAGGATGAGGTGATAGGTATTAGCGAGAATGGCCTGGGAGCCGAGGTCGCGCATTTCTTGCATAGTGAGAGCCTTGACCGCGGCGCGGGTGGCGGCACCGACAAAAGCTGGGGTTTTGATATCGCCATGTGGGGTATGAATGACGCCGACACGAGCAAGGCCTTGTTTTTTCTCAATATCGAATTTTAGCATATAAACATTGAATCTCCGTAACTTAAAAAGTTGTAGTCATGTTCTACAGCGTAGTCGTAGGCATGATGCAAATGTTCCCAGCCAGCAAAGGCGCTTGCAAGCATGAGAACGGTGGATTTGGGTGCGTGAAAGTTGGTGACGAGGGCATCGACCAACTGGAACTGGAAGCCGGGGTAGATGAAAATGTCGTCCTCACCCTCGGTTTTTCCAGTTTTGGCGTAATATTCGAGAGTGCGGGTGACAGTGGTGCCGACGGCGATGACGCGATGATGCGTGGCCTTGGCGGTATTGATGGCGTCTAGAGTGTCGTCGGGAATATGATACCATTCGGAATGCATGCGGTGGTCCTCGACTTTGTCGGTGCGAATAGGGAGGAAAGTGCCGAGGCCGACGTGGAGGGTGAGGGTTTTGATAATCACGCCCTTGGCTTTGAGCCTAGCGAGGAGGTCGTCGGTCATATTGAGACTGGCGGTGGGAGCGGCGGCAGAGCCGGTTTGCTTGGCCCAGACGGTTTGATAGCGGGTCTTGTCGCTTTCGGTGGCGGCACGGTGAAGGTAGGGCGGCAAGGGGACGGTGCCATATTGTTCGGCGAGTTGGTCGAGAGGGGTTGTTGACTCGACTTCGGCGATGCCGTTGCCCAGAATGTGCTTGATCGTAATGACAGTGGACCGGAAAGTCCCTTTCTCGGCACGCTCGTCCCGTCCCGTCGTCACGGGCGGGACTTCGCTATGTTGCTCCTCGTTAGTCGCAAAATGCCTCGAAAGGGATATTTCCGGTCCACTATTCGATGGTATCTCATCCATGCAAATGTCCTCGAAATGGTTTGCTTGAGACCTTTGGGGAATTACAGTTAGGACGTCGCCATCGTGAAGTTTACCACGATACATGACTTTTTGCAAGTCACCAGTGTGCTTTTCGAGAACGACGAGTTCGCGTTTGCGACCGTCGGGAAGCTCGCAGAAGAGGCGCGATTGCATGACGCGAGTGTCGTTTAGTATTAACACGTCGCCGGAGTTCAAAAATTGGTCGAGATTTTTATAATAGCTATCCTCGATGGCGCCGGTATGGCGGTTTAAGACGAGCAGACGAGTGGTACCACGGACTTTGGGTGGGTATTTGGCGATACGCTCGTCGGGCAAATTGTAGTTGAAAGCTGAAACTAGCATAATTTTCCTATTGACAAAGTGTTTTTGGCTTGGTATAATGAGGGTATAAATTCCGACGAAGAGGGACCTAAAGCGTGTTGGTGCGCATGTGGAGCCCTCTTCATTTTTTGAGCTCCAAAACGTGTTTATTATCGCCATGATAGAGTTTGACTATAAATTCATTATCGAGTTTACGGTACAAACTCGAGCTATGGCTACTCGGGAACATAATAGCACAAAACTTTTTGTCTTCGATAAGGCAACTGACGGTTTTCTTATAATCGCCGTCATTAGATACTAGCACGATTTTCTGACAATCTTTTAGTCTATAGGCATGTTCCATCATCGAAAAAACGATATCGGTATCGACGTTGGTTTTTTTGGCGCCTTTTGACTTTGAATCATGCTCTCTAAACATAACTTCGTAACCAACGTGCTCTAGAAATTTGTACAGATTCTCGTTCTCTTTTTGTTTAATACCGATAAAATAAAAAACCTTGTCGCACTGATAGCGGTCTTTTAGAAACGTGCGGAACTTGATAAGATCCAGTTTCCACGGTTTCTTGGCGTTGCGCATGTTTTGCGCTAGGTTTTGGCCGTCGACAAAGGCAATGTTTCGCAGTTTTTTCATCTTGTTATATTATAACACGAAATGTGGCGGTTTCAAAAGATGAGCGGTTTGGCTGGGGTGGTTTGCTTAGGCGGCCACGCTATGTTCGCGGTCGCGGAGGATTTGCTTTTTGTAGCGGTCTTCCTCGGAGAAGATGCAACCACAGTATTTCTGTAGGTAGAGGCCGAGGGCGCGAGCTTTTGCCTGCCCCTCGCGGAAGCCGACGCGGAAATCGCGGTAGAGGAACTGGACGCCGGAGAGGCGGGCGAGTTCCTCGCAGACTGCCTTTAGCTCGTCGTGCTTTTGATAGGGGGAAACTAATAGGGTCGTGGTGAAGGTGTCGTAGCCGTGCCTTGCGGCGTAGCGGACGGTCTCGGTGAGGCGTTTCCGGTAGCAATAGTTGACGCAGCGATTTTTGAGGTCGCCCACTACGTTTTGGCAGAATTCGTCGAGGCCGTAGTCCTCCTCGAAAATCGCCTCGACGCCGATGCTGTCGGTATAGTCCTTGAGGCAATCGCGACGGGTTTTGTACTCGATGTAGGGGTGGATGTTGGGATTGTACCAAAAAACCGTCGGCTCGATGCCCTCCGCACGGAGAGAGTCGATGCAATAAACGCTACAAGGAGCGCAACAGGTGTGCATCAGCAGTTTCATATTTCTATTATAGCATATTTTGACAGATTCGCGATAATATATTATATATGATGGGTGGTTGGCGCCATAATGCTTATGCCCCACCTCTGTAAATCCCCAAAAATGGCTGTTTTTGGGGAATGAAATCCCAGAAAATGGCAAAAAGTCAAGACTTGCAGCGGCGGGTGGGGTGTGATACAATGATAATTGTAGAATTCCCAAGATTCAGCAAATAAATAATATATTGAAAAATATATTCGGACATCCCCTTTACATTGTAGTTTACTCGTAGGCAGTGACCGGCATCCGATAGGAATGTTTTGGTGAGCCTATGACACCACGCTTGTGGAGGGGTATGTTTGCTGAATCTTGGGCCTACGGGTGCCGGTCTCTGTTTTGGGCTGGTTACCACGCAATAATAATTAACAAGTGAGGTGCCAATGCCATACATACATTCTGGACTTTCTTTTAGGAAAGAAAGTCCAATAAAGAAAACAAGTGTGAATTTTGAAACGAAAGTGAATTCCATTTCAAAATTCGTTAATAGAATTATTGTAATTTTAGCGTTATTAGCGATACCGGGAGTGATTGGTGCTGGTTTGTTTAGTGATGTCTATGCTGATAATGTAGATTTCTCGGTGACGATAGCACCGAGCCTCAACGTAACTATACCGACTAATATTGTATCATTGAACTTGAATCCGGCGAATAGTGCCT
>CAYNBW010000023.1:0-13470 GCA_964396015.1 uncultured Candidatus Saccharibacteria bacterium
GTCTGGTTCTCATCCAGAAAATCGCGGGTTCGACTCCCGCCGGAATCACCAATAAAAATAAAATATGACCTGAAAGGTCTTATTTTATTTTTATTTTGTGAATGCCTGGCGGGAGGCGAACCCGAAGGGTTCGCTCGTGGTAGGAGCCGAGTAAAAATCTAGAACTATGTTCTAGATTTTTTGAGGCGACGCCCCACGAATTGGCTTTTGCGAAGCAAAAGCCAAGCTCCCGCCGGAATCACCAAAATAAAAAAAGCCATTTATGGCTTGTTTTTATTTTGGTGGTGAGAAGGGAGAAACGAAGTTACTCCCGCCTAGTTATATTCAACACTTCCGTACCCCGGCACCGCCTCCACAAACGTCTGCCCCGGCACTAGCTTAATTTCCGCCCCTGACTCATCAAAGAACTTAATCTGGTCCTTCACCGAACTCTTGCTCCACGACCCGACAATAGCCTGCCCATTCTGGAATACCCACGCTTTCCCCGACCCCACCGTCGTAATGTCTTCGTGATACCCGTCCGCCGCCCGTTTCTCTGCCACCTCCATCGCCACCACTACCGACGGCGCCAGCTGCTCCAGCGAGCAAGTCCCCTCCGGGTTCACCTCGCCCAAGTTCTCCTCCGGGCACACATATATCTCATGCGCCGCTCCGCTCTCAAACCCCCGCGCATACACATTCCGCTCGGCGTCATACGTATACCGTACGTTAAAATTCGCCAAACCCCCAAAATTCACCGCCACGTTCGCCACCGCTGCCTTTACCGCCGAAGTATCACCCGACGCCGGCGCCGTAATCACCAGCGGCTCCGCCCCTGCATTCACTCGCGCCCGCGCCGCCTCCTCCGGTGTCAACCGCGAAAACCCCTTCACGTCCGACTTGTCATACCCACGATCATTAGCCATCTGCGCCAAAAGCCCAGAGGTCGTAAACAAATTATTCCACCGCCGCGCCGCGTTCGACCCCCGATACATATAGGTATAATTCTCTGTCAAATCCCGATACCCCCCGCGCGACACTGCCGCGAGCGCATCCTCCGCCCCACCCGCATGCACAATCGTACAGTCAAACGGTGTATCCCACTCGAGATAGTATATGCGTAGCGACCGAATCGGTCCAATCACCGCCGAAGTCGGATTCTGGTAAATCGCCGCAAACCGCGTAATCCCCGCCTCCGCAATCGCCTCAAACACCACTCCCGCCTGGTTCAATCCCACCTGTGGCCGCGCTCCGTCCGTACCGTTCGGCGTTTGGATACAATACGCCGGCCCATTTACCGCCTCGGCGGTACTTTTCAGCCCAGTCAACTTACTGTATATATTATTATCGGTCTCAACCGCCGACGGTACCACTGGGAACGTCAAATCCGGTAGCATCTCCCGCGGCATCAAAACTCCCGCCAGCGCACACCCCACGCCCCCCAAAATACCGACCACCCCTAGCCCCAGCATTACCGCATTTGCACGCGACTTTTTGCCGGAATGTTTCACCGCGCTCCGATCCGCCTTACGAAAACTACTCGCTAGTTTCTCATCCGAGTTTTCCACAGGCTTTTTGTCGGCATCAGCCGCATTTTTAAGGGGTGATTTTGCATTTTTTGGTGTTTTGTCGGGCATTTTCTGCACTCCACGTTAATTTTATATATTAATTTTATCACATTTTCAAAATGTTTGTGCTATAATAGACTCATGGTCAGGTCAATACATAAAAATAAATTAATTCCCGCGCTTACAACGGCCCTCGCAGTGGCTACGCCGTTTGCCAGCGCATATGCAACCGAGGTTAACGGCAACCCTGCCGACACCAAGTTGCAAGTCAATGTAGCAGAGGTACTTACTATCAACTTAACCGAGCCTACCACTTGGGCCAGCGGCGATTTAACCGCTTCGGGTAGTACTTTTGTCAGCGACCTACTTCGTAACAAAATTACTCTCAGCGTGATTTCCAACAATCCCGCCGGTTATACCGCTTCGATGTATACCAAGACATCCAACACCAGTCTAGTCAATCAGACTAAAAGCACCTCGACCATCCCGACTTTATCCGCTTATGGAGAATATACTTCCGGTGGCATTGCTGCTAGTGCTTTTCCGGCCAATTATTGGGGCTATTCTCTAGAAGATGAGGACACCGCACTGAGTAGTGCTAAGTATCTTGCTCTCCAGACCAGTTCCAACCCGATTCAGGTTCTCCAGTATAACGACGGTAACAGTAATACGCGTGACGTTTTCTTCGGCGCTAAGGCTGACTCCACCAAAGATTCTGGTACTTACGCTCAGACCGTGGTCTTTAGCGTGGTTTCTGGCGTTAGTGTTCCCACTGTCCCGACCGATCCAACTGGTCCGCAAGACACCAGCGAAGACAACCCAGTTGTCGCCTATGACGATGGCACATCTACCGGCACCGCCCGCACCGTTTACACTAACCGTTCGACCAACACTTCTGCTGGTACTACTACCACCACCAGCGAGGTCAGCACCGGTGATAACCGCAGCAGCTATCCTGGCGTGACTCAGACTTCTTACGCCGCCCCACAAGGTGTGACCACTTCCAATGTTAATAACAGCAACGTTCTCCCGGCCATTCTCGCCGGTACCGCCGTTGCTGCAGTCGTCGCTGGCGGGTTTATCCTCGTCGCCGCCAAGCGCAAGAAAGATGAAGACGACGAGTCTTAGCCTCGGTCCGCCTCCGTGGACACATAAAATCCACTCCCTCTTGGGAGTGGTTTTTGCTCTCGCCCCCGTCCTCACCTCATTCAGCATTTCGACGCCCAGCCTACCTCTATTCCCCGCCTCCCTCGCCCCAAAAGTTGCAAAAAATGCGCTCTCACCACACTTTTTGCAACTTTTTATTGTGCTTATGCTACACTTTTTGCAACTTTTGTGCTATGATAAGGACATAAAACAAGGAGCTCACTATGTATCGAAATGTCATCACCGACCTTATCGCCTGGAAAAGCAGTAAAAAGCGCAAGCCTCTTATTCTGCACGGCCCTCGTCAGGTGGGCAAGACTTGGCTCCTGCGCGAATTTGGGCAAAATCACTATGATAATTACGTCTATGTCAATCTAGACAACAACCCCGACATGGACTCTACCTTTGCTCTAGATTACGATATCGAGCGTATTGTCAACAATATCGAAGTCTATGCCGGCCAAAAGGTCGAAAAAGGCAAGACCCTCATCATTCTCGACGAAATCCAAGAAAACCCTCGCGCCCTCGCTAGCCTCAAGTATTTCTACGAGAATGCGCCCGAGTACCACGTTGCGGTTGCCGGCTCCCTGCTCGGCCTCGCTCTGCACGAGGGTACTTCCTTCCCGGTCGGCAAGGTCAATACGCTTAATATCTACCCTATGACCTTCGCTGAGTTTTTGCGCGCCGTTGGCAAGTCTAGTTATGCCGACGCCATCGAGCACGGCGAGCCAGCCGAGACCACCTCTTTTCATGCTACTATCAACGATTTACTCAAAACCTATTTTATCACCGGTGGTATGCCCGAGGTCATCCAGAGTTTTCTTGACGAGGGCAATCTTCTCGAAGTCCGCTCTGTCCAGAACGAGATTCTGAATGCCTATGACCAGGATTTCTCCAAGCACGCGCCGCTTACCGTCACGCCCCGCATCCGCGAGATTTTCGACGTTTTACCAAAAGAACTTGCCCGCGAGAACAAAAAGTTTCTCTTCAACATGATTCGTACCGGCGCCCGCGCCAAAGATTACGAAGCGGCCCTGCTCTGGCTCGAAGATGTCGGCATCGCCTCTCGCGTCACGCGCGTCAATGCCGCCAAGCTCCCCCTCTCGGTCTACGCCGACCGTAATATTTTCAAACTCTACCTGTCCGATATCGGCCTGCTCGGCGCCAAAGCGCATTTGCCCATCCAGTCCGTGCTAAATGGCGATGCACTTTTTGCCGAGTTCAAAGGCGCCCTCGCCGAGCAATTCGTCTTTCAGGAGCTTCGCGCCACCACCGGCGAGCCACCCTTCTACTACGCCACCGACGACTCGCGTAGCGAAATCGATTTCATGATTCAGACCGCCGCTGGCGCCATCTTGCCCATCGAAGTCAAATCCGGCACCAACACTTCCTCCGCCTCACTCAACGCCTTTCTCCGCAAAACCCCGGCCATCTACCACGCCGCCAAACTCTCCCTCCTCCCCTACCGCGCCAACGACCAAGTCACCAACTTCCCCCTCTACCTCGTCGCCCGCCTCCCCGAGCTAGGACAAGGAGGTCTATGACTGAACGCCTCACAGATTAACTACTTAAGCACACAGCGGACGGAGAGGCCGTTGCGGCGATTGTAGTAATGCTGCGTATTGACGTTCGAAGCATCGACGTAGAGGCGGTACACATCGGCATCAACGAACTTCGTAGCCGACCAGAAGTTGCCGTTGGACCCCTGATTGTACGCGGAGTTACTGTTGAAGTAGCCGGAGAGAGGCGTACGCAAGGCAGTTTGGAAGTTTTGGTAGTTACTGCTATATGCCGTATATAGTGCTTGATATTCACCGCTATAACCTCCGGTAGGCATACGCCAGCCTTTGGGGCAGATGTCTCTATCCGCCGAAGCATTACTAGAGTAGTTGTAGTTAGAGCAGATGTCGCCCGCCGTGGCTGCACAGTAATTATAATATACACCTATTTTTGCAGTTTCATTAGCATTAAATGTGGTAGAGGTAATGTTGCTGGAATATGCAGCATTAGTGTTCTTGGAACCCGTATTAATCATAGCTGTTGTATAACTTGTGAAACCACTACTCCACGACGCCGGCAAGGTATAGGTAGATGCAGTGATATTGGTGTTGGTATTGCGTAAGGTCATGGAGAATGTGCTGCCTAGGCGAAGATTGTCTAGGAGCCAGACTTTGCCGTCGGCAAGTTTGGCGATGTTGTAGCCTTCGTTGTCGCGAGAGTCGGTGACGTAGTAGGCTTTTTCTGGCTCCATTTTGTTGATAAGGTTGGTTTTGTCGGTGGAGCTGAGATTGCCGAAGTCTTGCATAGTGCTAATGCCAAGCTCCGTTTCTGTGTCTATTTCTGCGTCGGATTTTTTCACGCAGCGAACAGAGAGCCCGCGCCTGCGAGCGCCGTTATAGGGTGAATAGACGTAGCCTGAACCGAAGTACAGATAGTAGCCGCTAGTACTAGCGCGCGACGTAGCCGACCAATAGTGGCCGTAGCTACCGCCATAGCTGAACGAGCCGGAACCGTATTCGCCGGCGAGCAGAAAGTTAGGCGTAGTGCCGGGGCCGGCATTGTTATAGAAAGTTGCGGAATCTTGATAGAATTGGTCTTCTAAGTTTGCGCCATAAGCGGTAGCAAGGGCATACCAATCGCCAGTTTTCCAGTTGGGGCTTGTCATTGCAGAATCATCGCTAGTCGTAGAAGTTGGTAATCTCCAACCTTTCGGGCAAATGCTATATGCAGTATTATAACCGTTGGACGTTACGGCACTACCACTTGCGTCTTTACCGCCAGCCGTTGCTGCAAGCCATGAGTAGTAACTATTGCAAGGTTTTGAAGAAGTGCAGTCACTTTGACTAGTAGTTTCATTGCCAGTATTAAATACATAGGCAGTAGAATCATCTGAGAATGCTGATTCTGGTAATGAAGTGCCGCTCGTAATGGTCTGCGATGCCGGCAGTGTGTAATATGCATTTCCGCTTGCCTTGGTATAATCAGTCGTCGGGACATTGGAATCGTCGCTATATAGTGCGGTGCCACCGGCAAGATTGAGGTCGCTGGTCATCCAACACTTGCCATCAGCAAGACGTTGGACAGTGTAGGTCTTGTCGTCACGAGTATCGGTTGCGATGGTTTGAGCATCCGTAGTACATTGTGAGTCTGGCATATCTTGCATAGCTATAATATCTTTTTTCCACATAGCATAAAGTGTAGCGAGGTTTTGGGTGGTTTGATTGATGGGGTACTCATCGCCGGGTTGGTAGGTAGTGCCGGTGCAAGGGTTAGTACCATCGGCACCAGTACTGGTGGTGCACCAGCCTTGGAAGGTATAGCCCTCGCGAGTGGGGATGGTACTGGAGAGGGTGATGTAGAGTTGGTCGGTTTTGTTCTCTACTGATGCTGGAATGTCACTAGAAGCGGAACTCTCATCAGTATAGGATACTGAATAGTCTATTTGGTTACCTACTGCGGTAATAATGAAAGTATTAGTATAGTTACCAGCATCTTGAGTATATTGTAGTCTAGCAGCTAGATCTATAGTATAGCTATCTACGGCATCAGGGCAAGTGTTGCCACCGTTGCTTTGACCATTAGCGCAATTAGTAATGTTGAGGGTAGTGGCGGTAGTAGTGGGAGATGGAATGTAGTTAGAGTTTGGCTGAGAATTGAGTTTGCTGGGTTTGTAGCCCCATTTGCCGTTGTAGGTGGCGTTATTGAACTGGGCGGAAGTGAGAGAAGAGCCGGTGGGAATAGAAGCAATAGTGGAAGTACCAGTGCCAGAAGTGCCAGTGCCTGTAGCAGTAAGGTCAGTACTGCTACTTGAGTTTTGGATGCTGAGGGTGTAGCCAGTATAGTTAGTAGTGGTGACAGTAAACTGAGCTTGTCCAGTAGTAGCAGTAGTTTCATTAAAAGTACCATTACTATTATTAACGCTAAGGTCCAATGAAGCGCCACCGGTAGTACTCAGCGTGAGAGAGGTAGTAGACGCTGTACCGGTGGCGGCTTCGGTTTTTTGTTCAGGACTTACTAACGGAAAAATCGTTAACAAGCTGAACAAACAAAGTGAAAAGGTGGCGAAGATTCCGGACAATGTCAGACGGTGGGAATATTTGATATAATTGCTTAGTTGTTTTAATTGTATGACCTTGTGCATTTGTGCCTCTTGAGTTTACCTCTCTTATTAATGTTATTACCTTTTCCCACGAGGCCGACCAGATAAAAACCAGCACCGTAGGCTTTCACAACCAAACGTACCCAGAATGTTTCCACTCGAAAGTATGCTTAGTACCTGACGGTGCTGATTTTTACTTTCGAGCCGAAGCGTTCCGGCGTTATTTATCTGTAATGTACGTTTGGTTGTGAAATTTGTATAACCCCATTATATCACCAAAAAATCCCCCACGCAAGCACTTTTTACAAAACCGCAAATGTTGCCATCTCCGAGCGGCGGTCTAGATGCTTCGCGCCACCGCATTTAGCCTTGCCAGCGTCACCTCCCGCCCCAGCACCGCCAGCGTCAAATGCAACGCCGGCGAAAACGGCGCAAACGATACCGCAATCCGCACCAAAGAAAACAGCTCTGCCGGCTTCCGCCCTGTCTCGGCCAGTAAATCATTCAGCGCCCCCTGCAAAGCATCCTCGCTCCACTCAACCATCCCAGACAACTTCGCAATACAAACTTTCAACAGTTCTTCCAGCTCCGCCTCGCTCATTTTCTTCAGGAACTTATTTCCCTTCAGCATCTCCATGTCAATCTCCGGGTCGGTAAAGAAATACTCCGTCATCCCCCGCAAATCGCCCAGCACTTTCAGCCGGTCATATACGATCGAAAGCACCCGCATCCGGTACTCCTCGTCGCGCAGCTCCGCCACCTCCGGCCAAAACCCCCGCGTCCGGTCATATAGCGCCGCGCACCCCTGTTCGTCAAAAATCTTCCGAATCCACTGCCCATTCAGCCAAAGTAGCTTCGTCTCGTCATATCGCGCCCCCGAACTCTGCACCCGCGCCAGCGAAAACCGTTCCACCAGCTCCGTTTTCGAGTAAATCTCCTGTTCCGTCCCGTCGTTCCACCCTAGGCACGCCAAATAGTTCAGCATCGCCTCTGGTAGTACCCCGTCGTCCCGGTACTCCGTTGCCGACTTCGCCCCGTCGCGCTTGCCCAACTTCTTGTTTCCCGTCGGCGCCAAGATATGCGGCAACGACACCAGTACCGGCACCTCTAGTTCAAACGCCTCGTATAGCCCCAGATAGTTCGGCGTAGACGACAGATACTCCACCCCCCGCATCACGTGTGTCACCCCCATACACGCATCATCCACAATGTGCGCAAAATTATACGTCGGGTACCCATCCCGCTTAATCAAAATAATATCATCCTGTACCTCTGGCCCCGCACTCATCTCCCCCATCACCGCATCGCGCCACTTTCGCTCTCGCGGCTCGCACAGAAACCTCACCGGCACCCCCGGCTTCCACTCAAAATCCAGCACTTCTGGCCGAAAATCTCGGTACAAAAACGGCCGCTTCTCCTCCGCACACTTCCGCCGATATTCCTCAATTCGCTCCGGTGGCGTCGCATCCATATACGCCCGCCCGCTCTCTAGCAACCGCCGCACCCACTCGTGGTAAATCGGGAGTCTCTCACTCTGAAAGTACGGCCCGTGCTCGCCCCCTACCACCGGCCCCTCGTCCCATTCCAGCCCCAGCCACCTCAAAGTATCCTCGATCAGCTCCGTCGCCCCCTCCACATACCGCTCCCGGTCGGTATCCTCAATCCGCAAAATAAATCGCCCCCCGTTCTGCCTCGCCAAAAGATACGGATAAATCGCACTCCGCACGTTTCCAATGTGTATATACCCCGTCGGGCTAGGGGCAAATCTCGTAACTACATCTTTCATCACCCCCAATTATACCACTATTATAACGAAGTCGCAATCGTTTTGATTTGCTTTTTGGTCAAAGCCCCACTATTGACCTTCAATTTGTACAAAATCCCGTTATTTACCCACGATGCGCCGTCTTTTACCATGTACAAAGTTAATCCCTGCTCGCGCACCATTGTATAATCTTCTGCGTAGTACGGGCTAATATAATTAGATAGTAGCGCATTCGAATCCCACGATGATTTTTCTTCCGTCAAAGTATAAGAACTGGTGCCGTCATTTCCTCGAAAAGTCAAAGTGACTTTATTCTCTTCCGAAGTAATATCAGACAAATTATAATCTCGTGGCGTGAAAGACGGATAAGTCGCCTCAATGCCAGACTGCATCGCCGCCACTTTTAGTGAGACATCCGGCGCTGTCAGATTCACAAAATACACTATTGCACACACCATTGCCGCCGCACAAGAAAACGCTAACAGTATCCTCCCCCACGTCAGCCTAACTCGGTCGGACTTCTTGGTCTCTTTGGTTACTGTCTGCCTATTCGCACTCACCAAAGCCTTCTGGATGGCCTGTTCCTTCAGCTCTTTAGCGGTTACCTTGGGTGGTTCTGCCGGAATATTTGTCCGCGCTCGCATCCGCTCATTGACGCGCTCGAGGTTAATCGGCTCTCTGGACGCCACCACCACCGGCGCCTGCTCTTCCATCGCCTTCTTCGCATCCGCCTCAGCTAGTTCCTGCCAAAAATTCGCCTGCCCCGCCAGCTGCTCCTGCGGAGTTATTTCCGGTTCGGCCTTGCGCACCGTAATCTGCTGTCCCGCATCTGTCGATTTTTTGTTATCCTGCACCTTCGGCGTCATTACCGAAAGCGGACGCTTACCTACTTTCACATCACGGTATTGCGCCGTCCGCACCAGTACACGCCGATCGTCTTTCGCCTCGCGAGTAAAACTCACCGGTATATCTGCCGCTACTGGTATCGACAACTTGACCTTGGTCTCACTAACTACCTGCGGCTTCTCCTCAATTTTCTTCTCGACTCGCCTCTCAACTTTCTCCTCAACCTGCTTTTCAACCTGCTTTTCGACCTTCTTTTCGACCTTCTTTTCGACCTTCTTCTCGACCTTCTTCTCAACCTGCCCCTCAATCTTCTCCCCAGCCTTTTTATTAGCCTGCTCAGTAACTATCGTTTTTTTCTTCGCCTTTATCTTTCGAGTTGCCTTCTTAGTCGTCACTTTGACCTTGTCTTTCCTAGACTTCATAGCTTCTTCCACCTTGACGGTTCGCTTAGTCCTGCTCGTCTTTTTAGTCTTTAATGGCTGCTTGGTTTGAGCCTTGGCGACTTTCTTAGTTTTTTTCTTGCTCGTTAATCCTGTCGGCCGTTCCAGACCTTTCCGACTCCCAGCATCAACCACTTTCGCCCTCCGGCGGGTTGCCTTTACCTGCTTTTTTTCGTCGGAATTATCCATCACTTCACCTCGCTTATACTTATATATAATAATACACGATTCGGCTTGAAAACGCAAGAGCTAAAATTGCCCAAAAATGTGTTATAATATACCCATGGATCCCGAATTACGCGCACGTCGTGCACAAAGGCGCGTCATCATCTCTGAAGCCATCATGGTGCTCGCCGTCATCGCTACCGTTGCGGTGTTAGCTTTTCTCGTTTCTGGCTACTGGGTCAATTCCGATTTCAAGGTTGAGCGCCAGGGGCTGCTTCAGATTTCGTCCATTCCTACCGGTGCCGATGTCGAAATCGACGGCAACTCCGGCGGGTTTTTTGGGCGCACTAATACTAGCAAAGTCTTAAGTTCCGGCGAGCACACCATCAAACTCACAAAAGAGGGCTACGACTCCTGGTCGCGTACGATCGATATCTCCGAAGGACTCCTCTACCGTGTTCACTATCCGCGCCTATTCCTCGAGAACCGCGACCGGTCGTCGGTCCTTACCGCTACTACCGCCACTTTTGCTACCGTTTCTCCTTCGCGCGCCCAGATGCTTATCGGCAATAATACAACCAGCTGGACGTTGCTCAGCCTAGAACGCGACAAACTTGACCCTCGCACCGTTAATCTTCCGGCCAATTTTCCCTCCACTTCTCGCATGTCTGGCGATAGCGCTTCCACCGCCGGCATTTTTACCGGCGAGATCCAAAGCCTCGAATGGGCTCGCGACAATGAACATCTCTTACTGTCGCTCGTGGATGCAGGCTCTACCAAATGGGTCCTCATGAACGTCAAAGACCCCACCAGTACTATCGACCTTACCACCACGTACAACGCCGATTTTAGCGCTGTTAAAATTGCCGACCATTCTGCTAGCAACCTGCTCGTCGTCAAGGATGGCAATCTTCATCGCATCGATCTCTCCTCTCGCCAAATTTCCGCTGTGCTTGCCTCTGATGTAAATGATTTTGATTACTATGACTCCACGGTTATTTTCTCCGCCAAGTTTACCGACTCCACAGTTTTTGACCCAGCGGACGCCGAGTCTGATGTCAGCCATACCTCGAACGGCTATTATGTCGGCCTGATGAGCCTCGGCGATCCCAAAATCACCTTAGTCCGCTCGACTAGCGCTCCGGCCCTTGTCGCCGCTAGCAAGTTTTACGATGATGAGTACCTTACTATTGTCGATGGCACTTCCCTTTCTGTACTCAAAAAGACCGATTTTTCCGCCTTCTTCGAGCAACAGCTCGATTTGTCTCCCACCAAACTCAAGGTCGGCAAAGATGGCTCATTCATCGTCTTTGCTAGCCACGACCATCAAATCGCCAGTCTTGATATGGAAGCGCATAACGTCACCACCTGGTCTCCTTCCGGCAGTAACTTCGGCTGGCTTGATGGCTACATGCTCTACTCTGTCGACGACGGCAGCCTTCACGTTTACGATTTCGACGGTGCCAACCATCGCACTCTCTCCTCTGGCGTCTCCGCTCGCTTTCCTGTCACCATCTCTGCCGACAAATGGCTCTACTACTTCAAAGATGGCGATTTAATAAGAGAAATCATTGCTAAATAATCATAATCAAAAACAACATGTGTCTGATTTTGTTTTCTTACCGGTTTCTTTTGTTAGACTTTTCTTTCCGAAAGAAAGGTCTAATTACCTGTCAGCCAATTCCAGATACCTTCGAAGAAAGAGGGTTCATTCGCCGGCATCACCGCCTCGTCAATATTGGTCGTTCCCTCGCCACTATCCGTGGCGGTTTTTTCGTCCGTCGAAGGCGAAATCTGCTCGCCGGTTACGAGTAGTCGATACCGCGAAGTCCCCAGCGGCGTACAAGTCACCAGTGTAATCAGCGGTTTTTCCGTCTGCATCACCAGCGCCGCCACATCCGTCGGCTCGATCACCTGCCTGCGAAACACTTTATAAGTATATCGCACCGACTCGTAATTCACGTAGATCAGGTCTCCATCCTCCAGCCGCTCTAGTCCTGAGAAAATATACTTATACGGGTTCGAACTATACACATCTCCTGCCGAATGCCCCGTAATCACAAAATTCCCAATCTGCCCCGGATAGGCGCTCGCCCCCGAAATCCGGTAGTGCGCCACCCCGTTATTCATCGCCGCCATCACATCCGACGCCGGCACTTCGAACCGGATTGGCACGTCGATATTTAGTTTCGGAATAATCAGCCGCGGATCAGCCGACACCGTCTGCGTAATGGTCGGGTCCAGTGCCTCAATCTCCGTCGCCGGCGCATTTCCAGGTGATATATACGCCATAATCGGCGCAAAAATCAACCGGTTATACTGCAAAAACAGTATCACCGCCACCACCGCCAGCCCCGCCAAAATCGGCACAAACTTCCGCCGTCGGCGTGACTTCTTGGCCTCATCCGTCGCTCGCCGGCGAATCTTGCGACGCAATTTTGCTTGTACATTATCGGCGTCTTTCACCTCTGTTGTACCGGAATAATTATCCGCGCTCCAATCCCTGCCACTGTTTAATTTTAGCCCCGCCTCATGGCCATCCTTGCGGTTTGCCCGCGCCAGCGCGTATACGACTTCATCCTCCTCTGCCTGCTCGCGCGCATCTTTTAGTCGCTCCTTGGCGATATAATTTCGTGCTGCATTCGAATAATACTCACTGTAGTACTTCTGGTAATAGTCTTGCCACGCCGAGTGGTACTTTTTCCACGATTCGGAGTCAATTTTCGCCGTCATCGGTGTGTCTTTAAGATGCGCCTGGCTCTCAGCTTCGGCACGCATTCCAGTATTGCCGGTCGCCACTCCGCCCCCGTAGTCCACGCTAGTTCCTCCCGCTCCGCTATTATTTACGTTTCCCGCCCCGCCACCATAGCCCACACTGTCTGCCGCACGCGAATAGCTCGCCAAAACATTATTCCTGGCGATTTCCGCTGCTGCCTGCCTTTGGAGGTCCTTCTCGAGGGGATTTTGAAAGCCACCCGAAACTGACCCACCGGTATCAGAATCCATATCATAATTATAGCATATTTTTCCAAAATGTGCTATAATAAACTCAGGTTTGTCGTCCACCTCTCTCGCGGCAGACCTACCTTATATCTGGGCGAGTGGCGGAACTGGTAGACGCGCTAGACTCAAAATCTTGTGGCAGTAATGTCGTGAGGGTTCAAGTCCCTCCTCGCCCACCAGATTATATATGAGTCGGCATTTTCGCCGATTTTTTAGTAATGAATTTCTGTTAAGTGTCTTGATTTTTATAAACATTGCGAAAAAGGCAAACAAGTCCAAATTGACTTTCTATAAATTGTTAAAACCTGCCCAATTCGCCCCCACAAAAGGAGATTATATGAAACAGGCTAGAACAAAGTTTAATATGCCTGCTGCTTAGAGCCTATTCCTCCACCTTTCGCTCGATCGTTTCCACCAGCTCACTCAGGCTAACCGCCTCGCCGTCTATCCTAAACGTCG
>CAYNBW010000024.1:0-6398 GCA_964396015.1 uncultured Candidatus Saccharibacteria bacterium
GTCTTTTTATCACGCACCTCGCCATCTCCGGCGTTCATAATTCGTTCAATTTGCTCACGAATGCAAGATTTATTGTGCTCCACCTCGGCAAGTGGCTTCAGCTCCCGCTCTCCATTTTCCTTCGGGTCGCCAATCTGCCCTGTCGCCCCACCGACTAGCAAAACCGGTTCATACCCATGCCGCACAAAGCACGCACACATCAAGAGCGCCGCCAAGTTTCCAATCGTCAGCGAATCCGCCGACGGGTCCGCCCCCCAATAAAACTTCTTCGATTTCCGTGTGTCTAGCTCGCTAGCATCCTCAAAGGTATTTTCCGCCACAAACCCCCGCCATATCAACTCTTCCGATAATTTCATATTTCTACTATACCATATTTCTCTTACTCACACAACCAATTCACGATATTTCTTCGCAAAATCCCCGCCTCATCAGCCTCCAACAAATCCAAAGTTAAAATCGTCTTACGGTATTTATCGCCGGTATTCAAAAATCCGTTCACTTCTCGCGCAAACGTTTCTGTCGCTGCCACCGTCTCTGCTACCTGATAGTAGTCCAACGTCCCATCCGTATTTTTTGCCACAAAATCAATCTCCCTCTCATAATTCTTACCTACCCATACCTGCCCATTATACCGTTTGTAAAGCTCCAAAAACACCACGTTCTCCAGACGATGCCCCACGTCCACATTTGTCGGCAACCCCAAAATCACATCTAAAAGCCCCATATCTACCACGTAATATTTCTCTAGCGTCTTCAAGAGTTGCTTTCCTCGTATATCAAACCTCTGCGTCGGGTACAAAATATAGCATTCCGAAAGCGCCTCAAGAAATCCTGCCACCGTTTCCTTATCTATTACCTGATTTTCCCGCCGAAGCACATCGGAAATATTATTTGGCGATGTCACACTCCCTATATTGTTAAACACAAACTCCACAGTCCGTCGAAAATCATCCATAAATCGAATCTTTTTACGCCGCCTAATATCCTCCTCAAGCACCGTACTATAAACTGCCGCCAGATATGGCTTTACCGCTACCGTGTTACCAGCTGCCAATAAATTAGCTACCTCCGGAAAACCACCGTATTGCATAAACAACTGAAACTTCGAGAACTTTTCCTGCTCTCCTTCCGGGAAAAATTGCAAAAATTCTTTAAAAGTCAGCGGTTGCATTTTAATTTCCACATATCTACCAGCCAAAAAAGTAGATAATTCGCTACTTGTGATTTCCGCATTTGACCCTGTTACGTAAAGGTCTATATTGTCTCTCAAATGCAAACTATCCAAAGTCCGTTCAAACTGCGGTATCAACTGCACCTCATCAATAAACACATAATTCATCGCCCGCGGGTCTATTTGCCCCAAAATCGTATCGTGCAATAAATCTCCGTCCTCTACAAACTGCGCATTACTCTTATCGTCCAAATTATACGAAAAAACTCGCCCAGCCTCCACGCCACTAGCCAATAACCGCTCACGAAACTGTCTAAGCAGTGTTGATTTACCCGAACGCCGCACCCCTGTCACCACTTTAATTACATGCACATCCTTCAGGCTATCCATTAATTTCAAATATGACATTCTCTCCATACTCATATTATACCAAATCTCCATTAGTTTTACAACCACAAATTACTCTCCAAATCGCGAAACTCCATTTTTTTTCCAACTTTTGCGATTTCAAAAATACCAAATTAACAGATAGAACAAACCGCAACCATTTTACCAAATCGCGAAACTCCATTTTTTTCCCAACTTTTGCGATTTCATCGTTTGCCCATCATTTCGCAAAAATCTCCAGCCACCAGCGCCCTAGCCACCAACACTTTCCCGTTCAGGCATTTTGTGCTATCATTATATTTATGAGAATTTTTTGGACCGACGGCAGCGCCCACCCCAATCCCGGTAAAGGCGGCTACGCTGTCATCGAAGACCTCGGCCATCACAAAGCCAAAGTCGTCGCCATAGGTCACGCCTATCACACCACCAATATCCGCATGGAGGCCACCGCTATCATCCACGCCATCGAACTCACAAAGGACGAACCCTGCGAAATCCACACCGACTCCAAGTTCTGGATCAACGCCATCACCAAATGGTCCCCCACTTGGTACAAAAACGGCTGGCGCAAAAAATCTGGCGACATCGAAAACCTCGACCTCGTCAAAAGGCTCTACGACCTCTACGCCACCCACACGGTCAAATTCGTCTGGGTCAAAGGCCACGACGGCACCACTCTGAACGAACTCGCCGACCAGTACGCCAAAAAAGCCAGCGACAAAGCCTAGCTATATAGTTATTTTCCACATAATATACACTACCGAAATATATAGGCGCTATGCTCTAATGATGCCCCTGCACCGCCCCACTGCCAATTTTAGCCAATTTTGGCTAAAATTGGCAGTGACGTGCTATAATATACATAAGGAATGAATATGAAAGAAATCGCCCGAGACACCTATCTGAAAAAACTCATAGACCGCAAAGGCACTAGTTTTATTAAAATTATCACCGGAATTAGACGATGCGGGAAGTCCTATCTACTCAATCCCATTTTTAAGAATCACCTTTCAGAAAGCGGCGTACCAGAAGACCATATCATCCACATCAATTTAGAAAATGACGATTTCTATGAGCTATTGCAACCACACGAATTGACCAGATTTGTCAAAAGCAAAATCATCGACAACAGGCAGTATTACGCCCTACTCGACGAAATCCAACTCGTACCGAATTTCGAAGCCGTCCTCAACAGCTTTTTACACGTGAGCAATCTCGACGTTTACGTTACTGGCAGCAATTCAAAGTTCCTTTCCTCCGATATCGCCACCGAGTTCCGCGGTCGTGGCGACGTAATCCACATGTATCCGCTAAGTTTCGCAGAATATTACTCTGCCGTAAGCGGAGATAAATACGAAGCCTGGAAACAATACTACGAATACGGCGGCTTACCGCAAATCCTCGAACAGCCCGACAGCGAAGCGAAAATAACTTTTCTAAAAACCCAGAAAGACAATGTCTATCTAAACGATATCATCGAGCGATATAATATTCACAAAAGCGAAGGATTCGGCGCACTCACCGAGGTACTAGCTTCCAGCATTGGCTCACTAACCAACCCAAGCAAGCTCGAACGGTCCTTCAAGAGCATAGCAAGCGTAGTTTTAAGCCGCCACAAAATCGAAGATTACCTAGAAAAGTTAGAGAATGCTTTTCTAATCGAGAAGTCTCGTCGCTACGACGTTAAAGGCAAACGCTACATCGACACACCAGCAAAATACTACTTCAGCGATTTAGGACTACGCAACTCTTTCGTAGATTTCCGCCAAACCGAAGAATCTCACATCATGGAAAATATAATTTACAACGAACTACGCCGCAGGGGCTACCAAGTAGATGTCGGCGCCGTAGAAATCCGAGAGGAAAACGGCAGCAGGAAGCAACTAGAGGTCGACTTCATAGCAAATCACGGTGACCGTACCTATTACATCCAATCCGCTTTGTCAATTGGCGACTCGGAAAAACGCGAGCAAGAATCCCGCTCTCTCGACAACATCAACGACCATTTTAGCAAAATTATCATAGCCAAAGACGCCGGTCTCCCCGGCCACGAACGCAACGGAATCATCACCATCGGGCTATTCGACTTTCTCCTAGACGAAGACATCCTCAACAAATACCAGTAACCACCATCTACCCATCCCCGCCATTATATGATAAAATTAAAACATCGGAGCAAAAACTCCAACGTCGGGGATACCACTTCGGTGCTACCCTCATGAGGACCCGCCAGAAATGGCGGGTGGCTCAATTCTTTGAGATACATAATCGCGAATATTATTAATGTTTGCCAATTTATAATTTTCGCGTCCAAGTTCGCGACTGTTTTTATCCGGTAAAGATGCCGAAGCATCGTCTTTCAATCCCGCTATCCTCTCTATCCCCCTAAAAGGCCGTTCCATCGCAAAATATCCTCGGTATGATTCATAGGATAGCAAATACTTCTCATAATCATTCTCTCGTAGCCACCTAAGCCGCTTTTTTATTCTCCGCACCGTCTTTGCCAGCGCCACCACCCTAAGCCTCCCCCGCTTATCTACGCGATATCGCAACCCCAGAAACGGCATCCCCGTAGATGACGTTACCTTATATACCGCCGACTTTGGATTTATCTTCAACTTCAATTTCAAAAGCTCTCGCTCAATCTCGCGCTTTACAAAGCACAACCATTCTTTATCATGCGACAAAATCACAAAATCATCCATATATCGCATATAATATTTGCATTTTAATTCCTCTTTAATAAAATGGTCCAAGTCGTTCAAATAAAATATTGCCAAAAACTGCGACGTCATCGCGCCAATCGACAACCCCTTGTTCTGTTCATAATGCACAATCTTCACCCCATACTGTTTGTTAAACCGGTCTATCGTCTTATTAATATACGGCTTATTCGTTTCGCTCACAATGCGCCGCAGAATCTCCACTACATCCTTATCTTTTATCTTCTTCTCTAGCTTCTCAAACAAAATTTCATGATCTATCATATAAAAATACTTCGACACGTCTATCTTTAACGCATATATTGGCATGCCAGGCGTCAGTAGCATCAACTCCGCAATGTATTTCGCCATTTGCGCATGTGCCTTTTTCGACCCCATCCCCTTCCTTGTTGCTACGTTCATGTCAATCAGCGACGGCTCGAGCAGTGGTAACAAATATTCTTTCGCCACAAAATGATTCACTGTTTTATCTTTAATCGACTGACTCATCACCAACCTTGGCTTCGGTTCAAATATCATAAAACATCTATACGCACTCGGATGATATTCCCGCGCCCAAAGTTCCATTAAAATTCCCATTACTTTAGCATGCGAAAACAGCGCAAATTCAAATAACCCTTGTTTATTCTGACAAGTGTGCAGTACCGTGTTCCAAGCCTCATACAGTTTCTCATATTGCAGAGCCTTTTCATATACATACCTAGTCTTTTTATGCGACATCACTCGGTTTCCGTCAATCCCGCCAACCTCTGCGTATTTTCCGTTGGCATCCTATCGTTTTCGTTCTTTATCCACGCCCATACAATGTCCATCACCGCTTTGTAATTACTCGCCATCACTTCAAACCGCTTCGCCGAGTTTTGGTCCAACCGCTTCTTTTCTTTTCCTCGATAGCACACGTCTCGCACTTCCCTTAGATATACCTCTATCAGCGACATCTCTACTTTTAGTGCCAAAAGATGCCGTTGTCTCTCCCGTTTCGAAGTAAACAAAGCATAATAGAGCTCCCGCCAGGCTTTATCTGTCGTTTCTCGCAAAGCATCCCTGTATTCTTTATAACCACTCGGAATTTGCGGCAAAATAAAAACTCGCATATATTCATCCATCGCAAGCATATCCGACCGAATCTTCAAAGGATTCTTTTTTGGCAGTGTTTCCTTAGCTAACTGTTTTTCTGTTTTATGTTGCATTCTTACCTCTCCGTTACGTTTTTGGTCAAGTCGACTTCTCGAAAATCCTTAAGATAGTCTACTCGCCGACTTGTTTCAATCCCCCCTGGATTCAAGCAACCCCGCCCGTCGCTAGAGTAGCTCACCTGTTAAGTCTCATCTTCGGTGCTGATGTAGCGCCCACTATCAAAAGTGGGATACACCGCCCCTCAGCCGCCCTAGTTGCTAAGTGCAACATCAGAGCCAGCGCTAGAGCTCCTGGACCACCACCTCAAACAATGTGTGCACACAATCGAAGTTTTAGTCCTCCTCAACCGAAGTTTAGATTTAAATGCCGGACGAACACCATTCGTATTCGACACGTTGTTGTTGTTGAGGTTCCCGTCCGAGTTCACGTTGAACCCGTTGACATTACCGTTCGAGTTCCGGTTGTTCGGCGAGAGCAGCCAAAAGTTCGACCCCGAGCGGAGAAAGGCAACAACAATCTCGTTTACGGCAAGGTACTCCGAAGCCATCTTTGATGACTCCGCCTCTATCCACAACACATGTATTCTGTGCAGAGGTGAAATCACCAAAACGCCTGAGGCGCTATGGGTCGCTTGCGACCCATAGCGCCACCGCTCCGGCTCCGCCTTCGCGGCAAAAGGGTGACCTTACGGTAGAGCTCTGGGACTTCGTTCGTTGGTTGTCCATGTGCTTTACTCGATTGTCCATGGGTCAGTTGCTGTTCCGGATCCACCTGTAATCATCGTCCCAGAGGTGAAACTAACGGCCGGACGAACACCATACGCATACGACACGTAGTTGAGGTAGAGGTACCCGTCCGAGCGCACGCTGAACCCGAAGACATAACCGCCCGAGTACCGGTAGCCCGGCGAGAGCAGCCAAAAGACCGACCCCGAGCGGAGAAAGGCATTTGCATGATAATAGGATGAGCCACTATTATTG
>CAYNBW010000024.1:6498-13283 GCA_964396015.1 uncultured Candidatus Saccharibacteria bacterium
CGACCCCGAGCGGAGAAAGGCATTTGCATGATAATAGGATGAGCCACTATTATTGTAATAGCCTGAACCGGCAAATGAAGCTTCATCTGCAGTAAGTAATGCTGCTGGATAAGATAGCTGCTTGTTACCGTTAGATGCGGAAGAAGTCGTATAAAGGTCCACGGTGCTGCGGGCGCAAGTAAGGCTAGGTTTATTGCTAGCATTTACATTGCGAACATAGGCATTGAAGTAAGCTGTAGCAGAAGAAGTCTTATAAGGGACAACACTAGTTAGTGCGGTGCCACCAGTAGAGCCAGAATATACTACGCGGTCATTGCAATAGCCGGCGCTGGGTTCTAGTTTGCTAGTATAGCTAGTCATATTGCCAGAATACCAAGTGCCTTCCAGATAGGTTTTCATTGGGGAAGCAGATGAGTTTACGCTATAGTTACTATTACTACCAAATACTGTGTCTACGCTAGTGCTAGAGGTACTAGTTCTGACGCTGTTATTATATGTATAACCTACGTCTACGATATAACCACTATAACTAGTGCCGAATTTGTTAGTTGTTACTTGTGCATTATCAGTAGCATTGGCGCAAGAACCAGAAGTTGTAGCGCCATAAGTACCATTGTAAATCATTTTGACACCGCCACTTCCAGTAGTGCGGACAATGCGCCAGCAAGTATTGTTGCTTAGCTTAACATAATTTGGGTAAGTTACGGCAGAGCCATCGGAGCCATAAGTTCCGGGGTTATTTTCTAGCACACCACGGTAATAATATATGGCATAATCATTGCTAGCATCGCTTGACGCGCCAAAGACACTAGCATCATATTCGTAAACACCAGAGTTGGACGTATCTTGGGTGCGGTCGGCGCTAGTAGGAACAGTAATAGCGGTTTTTAAGTCTGCCGCAGTTTGCTTGCCTTTGCTCATGGCCGCAATAGTATCGTAAAGCGACACTGCACTATTCTCGCCATTAGCAGTCACCGTTGCCGTACCCTTGCCCATGGTAAAGGTAGTACTTGCCGAATTAGCATTGCCAAAGGTGCCAGCTGTACCAGATTGAGTCCAATTGACAAACTCAGCATTAGAAGCTACCGTAGCAGAAATATTTACAGTTTGCCCCCAGCGATAGGTCCCGGCGCCAGAAACACTCGTGATGTAAGTGCTGTCATTGCGTGCCACTGTAAGGGCGTAAGTATTCCGGGGAAATTGTATAGTTAGAGTCAGACCACCTATCGGCATAGTGCCACTAGTAGTTTTTGAACTATAGTTTTGGTAGTATTGGTAATCTGCGGTGTCAGAACTGGTCAGAGTCTTTGTGTAAGTACAGGTCGCATTATAGGCTACTTGTTCCGTCGTGGTACCAGAAGTTATAGTAGTATATGTGCCATCCGCATTTTGAAGCTGATACTGTTTAGTACAAGTATAGCTATTAGGACTCCACATGGCATAAAGAGTAGAATCATTCGTAGTAGTTTGGTCTATACCGAAGCTACCACCAGCGGAATAGGTAGTACCACTACAAGTATCATTAGTACCGTTGCTATTATGGGTAACAGTACCAAGGCACCAACCAGCGAAACTATAGCCAGTTCTAGTGGGAGTAGAATTAGTGAGGGTGATACTGGTACTAGAAGTGCCATCATCGTTGTATTGCCTAGCGGGGAGATTAGCTACGGTGCTATCACCAGTGTTATCGCTATAAGTGATGCTATAAGTTACGGGATTACCAGTAGCAGTGAGGATGAAAGTCTTAGTATAGCTTCCGCCCGCCTGCGTATATTGTAGCCGTGCAGCTAGGTCTATCGTATAATTGTTGAACTCACCACTCGTCGCCGCCGCTTGAGTTGTTGCCGATGAAGTTCGCGTCGTGGGCTTGTCCAGCGGTGTGACCGTCGTGGTTGGTGCTGGCAGATACACTCCGGTAGACGCATTACTATTATCTACCACCGTAGTCGCATCGGACATATATTTGCTCGGCTTATATCCCCATAAACCATTATTTGCCATCGCATCAAAAGTACCTGCATTCATACTGGAGCTAATCGAGCTCATCGTTGTTGCAGCTTCGCTATTAGACAGTTGTCCAGTATCATCACTAGCACTAATAGTCAAGTAATACCCCGACACATTATTCGTCGCCACGCTAAACGTCCCCCTCGTCCCAGTCCCCGCTGCACCGCCATCCGTCGTCACAAACGTACCGTTCATATCATTCACCGCCAAGTTCAAGCTTGGCGCCACCATCGCATTACTATGCGCTACATCGCCAAACCCAATCCACGACTCTTGCGCCGTACCCGTCGCCGCCTCGGCATATTGTTGTTCCTTTGCTAGCGGTGCCACCGTTAGCCCCACCAGGAGCACCAGCCCAAACCCCGCCAGCACTCCCGCAGTTCTGATTCCCCCACCCCGAATCCTCAGCCCAGCTTTCCCCAACCCAGAAAAGCGTGCTATATTTTCACGCTTCCAAAAACCAGAGCTTATTATTTTTTGATGATTTTTTTCTATTGCGTCCCTCTGCACTAGAGAAGACCTCTCTTCTTGACCTTTATTCATATACCTATGATACCACAACCATTTTCAAAAATCTAGTGCTTTTTTCAACTTTTTTCACCCCACTTTTCCACACCCCCATCCGCAACACTCGACATCAAAAAGAGATTCTATTCAAAAACTGGCAAATCTTCTGGGAACGAATCGAAGTTCAACTCGCCAAAATCCCCATCAGAAAACTCGTTTTCATCCTTAAACCCATCTCCATCTACGTCTCGCATCCCTAGCGAGCCAGCAGACTCTTCTTCCGTATACCCCAGTTCTAGCAAAAACCTCGACGGCATCCCATAACCTCGCGAGCCATAGGAATAGCGCGACTTAGCATAAAGCAGGTACAGCCGGTCCATCGCCCGCGTCATGCCCACGTACGCCAGCCGACGCTCCTCCTCTAGCCCCGCCGGCTCCTCCGCTGCTCGTGCACTCGGAAATAGTCCCTCCTCCATCCCCACGATAAACACCACCGGAAACTCCAGCCCCTTCGCCGCGTGCAGGGTCATCATGGTCACGCTTGCTCGGTCGCTTTTCTCGTCCGCCGCCGACATCAGCGATGTATCCGCTAGAAACTCGTCTAAATTGTCATAATCTTTTGCATTTGACGCCAGCACTTCCAAATTCTGCCAGCGCTCCTCACCACTCGGTGTCCCGTCGTCCGTCAATGCACGAAAGTCAAATGTCTCAAGTACGCTTTTTATGATTTGCTCTGGCATCTCCTCGCTCGACACTGAACGCAAAAACTCACACAATTTAGTCAGACTACCCCTAGCCTTTGCCGACCTCAATACCTCTGGGAAATCCACGTCTCGCAGAGGATCTGCTCCCACATACGAATCCATCGCCGAAAGTACTTTCGCTACCGATACTTCGCCGATGCCCGATAAGACGTTCTTGGCTATCCGAGCGAAGCTCACCTTGTCTCGCTCGTTAACAATCAAATGCAATATCGCCAGCACATCTTTGACCTCCTTGCGGTCATAGAACCTCACCCCGCCGATAATCTTATACGGCAAATGCATCTCCACAAACACCTTTTCTAGCGCATACGACTGTGCATTCGTCCGATATAGTATCGCAAAGTCGCTTAAATCCTGATAGTCATGCTGTAACTTTTCTATCGTTAGCGCCACATAGCGCGCCTCGGCCGTCTCGTCCGACAGCCCTTCCATCACTACCGGTACCCCGTCGCCCGCCTCGGTAAACAAAGTCTTGTCCGTCCGCGTCTTGTTGTGGTTGATGATTTGTTGCGAAACTTTCAGGATGTTGCCGGTCGAACGGTAATTTTGCTCCAACTTCACTACCTTAGCCCCCGGGAAATCTCGCTCAAAGTGCAAAATGTTGGTAAAATCCGCCCCTCGCCACGAATAAATCGACTGCCAGTCATCCCCCACCACGCAAATGTTGCGCTCTCTGTTTACCAGTAACTTCACCAGCTGGTATTGCACTGCATTGGTATCCTGATACTCGTCAATCAAAATGTGCCGAAATCTATCTTGCCATCGCTTGCGCACTTCCTTTCGCTTGGCAAACAAATCCAGAGTTTTTAGCAACAAATCATCAAAGTCTAGCGCTCCGGCCTTTTTCTTCTCGTCCTCATACGCGGCAAAAATCTTGGCGATTTTATGTTGGTTTGGATATATTGCCGTCGCCGCATACTCGTCTGGACCGTTACCCTTGTTCTTTTCGCTCGAGATAATCGACTGGATTGCCTTTGGCTTTAGGCTCTTGTCATCGTTCATGTGCAGGTCGCGGATGATCCGCCGAACTAGTGCCATTTGGTCGTCCGCATCGTAAATCACAAAGTTACGAGAAAGCCCCGCCGCATCTGCCTCGATGTGCAAAATCCGTACACAAATTCCATGAAATGTCCCCATGTACGGCATAAACGACCGCGGAGGCTCTTGTTTTACTTCTGGATACAATAACTTCCATAGTCGCACCCGCATCTCGTTCGCCGCCTTATTAGTAAAGGTCACCGCGAGAATCTGCCCCTCGCGCACGCCATGCTTAACCAAATTCGCGATGCGATGCGTGAGCGTCCGCGTCTTGCCCGACCCTGCCCCCGCCAGCACTAACACCGGTCCCTCCAAACACTCCACGGCCTCTTTCTGCGCCGGATTCAAACCCTCCACGATTTCGTTCATTATTATATTATATCACATTCGGAAGTGGGGGGTTGAAAATATAAACCTAGTATTTCTATACCAATCTCACTTTTATAGTATCCGTCCCGTAACGATTTTTATCGCCCGAAACAATCACCGCCAACAAATCTTTCACCCCATCTTTAGTTTTGAGATAGCCAGAATTTTTCAACTCCTCTACAAGATGCAATCCAAAATCCTCCGCATACGGTCGCACAAAAGCCGAATTAGCATAGGTTAGCGCCAGTTGATTCGCCACCCGCGCATTCGGCGTCACCGAAATAATCGGCACGTTCGGACGACTAGCCGCCATAGTAGTAGCAGTAGTACCAGAAGCAGTCTGGCAGACAATCAAATCAGCATCAATCTTCTCAGCCAGCCGCGCCGTCGCACTCGAAATAGCATCATAAATCGCTGACTCACCCTCTGGCTCATGTGAAATCGGCGCCAAGCGCGAATGGTTCTGCACATAGAGAATCACTTTCTTCATCGCTTTGACCGTCTCGAGCGGATATTTGCCATTAGCGGTTTCATCAGACAGCATCACCGCATCCGCCCCCTGAATCACCGCCGTAGCCACATCCGACACTTCCGCCCGCGTCGGCTCAGGATTCTCCACCATCGACGCCATCATCTGGGTCGCCACGATGCAAAGCTTCGCATGAGCGCGACAAAGCGTAATCAACTTGCGCTGAACTATCGGCACCACTTCCGCCCCCGCCTCTACCGCCATGTCCCCCCGTGCAATCATAATACCATCCGCCACCTGTACAATCGCCTCCAAGTTTTCGTCGCTCGAAATAGCCTTTTTGGTCTCGATTTTAGCGATAATCTTCGCCGTCGACCCCAGCGACAGCAAAATCTGCCGCAGTTTTTCGATATCGCGCGCCGACTGCACAAAGGACAACGCCACATAGTCATAATCTTGATGCGCCCCGTACTCGAGGTCCGCCAAGTCCTTCTCTGTCAAAATATCCCCACAAAAATCCGTATCCGGCAGGTTAATCCCCTTTTTGGACATCAGATAACCGTCGTTTTCGATGCGCACTTTAATTGCAGTGTTAGACACGACCTCAACGATAGTAGATTTCACTAGACCATCAAACATCGACAGCGGCTCCCCCACGCGCACTTTTTCCGCCAAATTATACTGCACCGGAATTGTCATTCCTCCGTCGTGCTCATACGCCGGGTCAGCCTCTAGTACCAGTTCATCACCCTGATGCACATCTAGGTGATTATCCTTCAGCGCCCCCAGACGAATTTTCGGCCCCTGAAGATCCTGCAAAATCGCCACACTCCGCCCCTTTTTAGCAGCCGCCGCCCGAATCCAAGCGATTTGCTCGTCGCGCTCCTCGTTAGTACCATGCGAACAGTTCAGCCGGCAACCGTTCACCCCTGCCATGATAATTTCCTCGACTTTGTCCGCCCCAAAAACCGACGGCCCGATGGTAGCCAAAATCTTAGTACGTTTAAATAACTTACTCATGTATATATATTATCATATTTATGCTTTTTGTGGTATGATATAAATATGGCTTACAGCAAGAAAAAAAGCCCCAAACGCACGCGATACACTCGTAGCGAAAAGTTCAGCCGAGAATCACACAAGATTTCGCGCCGTGTAATTTTGGTAGTCATCGGCCTATCAGGGCTCACTGTAATCTTAGCCGCCCTCGCGCAAATCATCTTGACTCCCGAAAATACCGTCAAAAGCAAAGTCGAGGCCATGACGCGCGACTACTACGAAAACTACTTTTACGAGTCAATTTTGGCTTCCAACAGAGCTGCCGACAACAACCTACAGACGCCAATTAACGAAATCATGTCACGATACGTAGAGCCCGGCTTCGCCAAAGTGCCCCTCAGACAACTTTTGCTCTACGACGGGCAAAAATACGCCGGGGCCACCGCAACGCTCGACACCTATTGCGACCTAGACCGAACCTACATCAAAATTTACCCCGAAGCGCCCTTCGGTAAAAACGATTACCGTGTCGACTACCACTACTCTTGCGATTTTAAGTAATATTTGATATAATATATACACGTGGTCGCGTCGTCTAGAGGCCTAGGACACATGGTTTTCATCCATGCAAT
>CAYNBW010000025.1:0-13079 GCA_964396015.1 uncultured Candidatus Saccharibacteria bacterium
AAAAACCGAAGATACATCCGTTCCAGCATCCCCGCCCAATCCATCGCTTCCGTCCCCCCCGCCCCCGACGTAATCCGCACAATCGCCCCGCATCCATCATACTCCCCGTCAAATCGAAGCGCCTTCTTCAAACTAGCCAACGCCTCCTCCATCGCTGTAATCTGCACCCCGATCTCCGCCACGAGCTCCTCATCACAAAGCCCCAAAAGTTCCCGCATATCCTCAATCTGCGTCGCCAAAAGCTCCCACGGCTCCACCTCGTCCGTCACCTGTTTCAACTCCTGATTCAGCCGCTTCGCCCTCTCCACATCATTCCAAATCTCCGGCTCCGCCACTTCCCTCGCAAGCTCCGCCTTCCGCTCAATTTTCTTACGCACAGCAAGCCTCTCAAAAATCTCCTCAAACTCTTCCGCCAGTTTCTTCAGTCTCTTTTCCGCCTCTTGCATATTTTAATTATATCACATATAATACCCTTATGGGGTTGACACTTTAACATGAGGAGGGAGAAAGGAGGGAATTATGGGCATTGAAATTAGTTTACTATTCGGTTTACTAAAAGTAAAAATTATCCGCCTCTTTAAGCAAGGCAGATAACTCACAATTCTTAATTCTATTCTACCTCACACAGTTTATTAAGTCAACCCCATTTTATGATTTTATGAACATCTGGCAAAAATTACCGCAACCTTTTTTAATCTTGGCTCCCATGGAAGGCGTCACCGACATTTTGTTCCGCCAAGTTATCGCTCGCGCTGGCCGCCCCGATCTATTTTTCACAGAATTTACGAACGTTTCTAGCTATGCCTCCGAAAAGGGTCGCGCGAACGCTTTGGAACGGTTACAAATCGTCCCGACCGACCCGCCCATCATCGCCCAAATCTGGGGCAAAGACCCAGTCCACTTCAAACAGTGCGCAGCCGCTTTAAAAGATCTCGGCTTCGCCGGAGTTGACCTTAATTTTGGCTGCCCCGACAAAAACGTCAATAGGACCGGCGGTGGCGCCGCCATGATCAGAACCCCAGACCTCGCCATCGAATGTTTCAACAACGCCAAGGCCGCCACCAATTTACCAGTCTCCATCAAGACCCGCCTCGGCTGGTCAACGCCCAACGAGTTCCGCACTTGGCTCCCGATACTCCTAGCAGAGCACCCTGCCGCTCTCACCGTCCACCTCCGCACCAAAAAAGAAATGAGCAAAGTCCCCGCCCACTACGAACTTATCCCCGAAATCCTCGCCCTCCGCAAAAAAATCAGCCCAAAAACCAAGCTCATCATCAACGGCGACATCAAGGACAAAACGCACGCCACGAAGTTACACGAGCAATTCCCAGAAGTAGATGGTTTCATGATCGGTCGCGGCGTCTTTCAAAATCCCTACTGTTTCACCGACCACATACCCTCCCGCGAGGAGCTCCTAAGCCTCTTACGTCTCCATCTCGACCTCTACGAAAAATACCATTTTACCAAATACGAGCCCATGAAACATTTCTTCAAAATCTACATCAACCACTTCCCCGGCGCCTCTGACCTCCGCGCAAAACTCATGGAAACTCACACCATCGCCGAAGCCCGCCAAATTTTAGACCAAACCCCACATGAAAAAGCATGAGTTTTATGCTAAAATAGAAGTATCTCTTGTTACACTTCGGTCACTGACATAGAGAAAAGTCCAAAGCTTTGGGTATCGTCATTTATGCCCTTAGCCAGGAGCCAATAAATCAGGCTCACATAAATGACTCTAATAAACTAATCATTTAAAGGAGTCTTTTATGAAAAACTTTAACAAAAATAAAACAGAAAGAGTCGAGGTGATGGCGCTTTTCGGTTACGAAATGACGCCCTGCCAACCCCTAACGTTTCGGCGGGTTGGTGAGAGCGAAACCGAAATCACAGAGCTACTGCAAACTCAAATTAAGTTTGCGGGTGAGGTAGCCCTACACATCTTCGACATTCTGGTCGGCCGGGAGCGCATGACGCTCGAGTTCAACTCGCGCGACCTCTCCTGGCACCTCACACAATAAATTTAGCCCCCTTGTTAGGGGGCTAAATTTATGTTAAGATAACAACATGGGGGTTGGCATTTTTAACATAAGGCGGAGAGAAAGGAGGGTTTTATGGGATTTGAAATTAGTTTACTCTTCGGTTTGCTAAAAGTAAAAATTATCCGCTCCCGAAAGAGCAGATAACCACTAAACCTTAATCTAATTCTACCCCACACCACTATAAAAGTCAACCCCCATTTTCATTTTAACTTAACCATTATGATCAACCAACTATGAAAATTCTACTTTTAGGCTATGGTAAAGAAGGCCAGGCCATCGAAAAATATCTCAAATCTCACAAAACAAATGTCGAAATCGACATCTGGCAAGATTTTGATGCCAGCACCCTGGCTACCAAAGATTATACCAAATATGATATAATTTTCCGCAGCCCCTCCGTCCCGCCATTACGCTTAAAGCAAGAAACCAGCGTCACCAAATACCTCTTCAACCACTGCCTTTGTCCCATCATCGGCGTCACCGCTACCAAGGGCAAAGGCACTATCTGTTCATTCATCAAATCCCTCCTCGACGCCGAAAACGCCCACGCCTACCTCGTCGGTAACATCGGTGAACCCGCCATCAACATCCTCGACAACCTCACCCCTACCGACGTCGTCGTTTACGAACTCTCCAGCTTCCAGCTCTGGGACCTCGAAAAGTCCCCCCACATCTCTGTTATCGGCCAGCTCGAGCCCGACCACCTCAATGTCCACAAAGATTACGCCGACTACCTAGACGCCAAGGCCAATATCACTCGCCACCAGACCGAAAAAGATTATTGCATTTATTTCCAAAACAATCCCGACTCCGTCCGTCTCGCCAACACCAATCCCGTTCCCCACAAAATCCCTTATCCCTTCATAGTCCCAACCGACATCAAAGCCGCCATCACCCTCCCCGGCCAGCACAACCAAGACAACGCCATCGCCGCCATCGCCGCCGTTGCCAGTTACCACAATATATCACCAGATGAATATTGTGCCAAATTTACAGAGAAAATCAAGCAAGGTCTTTCCAATTTTCACGGCCTCCCCCACCGTCTCGAATTCATCCGCGAAATCAATGGCATCAAATTCTACGACGACAACTTCTCTACCACTCCCAGTTCCACCAGAGTTGCCATCAACGCTTTTCCAAACGACAACCTTATCGTCATTATCGGCGGTCGCGACAAAACCAACAACCAAGACCTCCCCGAGCTCTACGAAATTCTAAAATCTAACAACGTCCGTCACGTCGTCCTCATCGGCGAGTCCGGCCACGCCCTCGCCCAAAAATATCCCGACGACCCTCGCTTCAAACTCGCCGAGTCCCTGCCAGAAGCCATCACCATCGCCACCACTCTCGCTCAAACCGATCCACACCCCATCGTCCTCATGTCCCCCGCCGCCGCCTCTTTCGACATGTTCAAAAACGTCTACGACCGTGGCGACCAGTATAAACTTTTAATCAAAAATCTATGAGCTGATGCCATAATTTATTGCAATCGAGGGACATAAAGAAAAAATCTCTGATTTTTTCGTCGAAGGGGCGAAGTAGCGTGATATAATCGAAGATTATCACGCTACGAAGCTCCCGAGATGCAATAAATTATGACATCAGCTCATCAAAAGTTTAGTCTCGATTCTAGCCCCGTAATAAACGCCTTCTCAACTGACGAAACCGTAGCAAACGCCGAAATCCCACTTCCGGCAAACTCCCTGGCGAGCTCAATCATCCGCGCCTTGTCCGTCGCCTTAATCATCGCCGGCACATTATCGTATTTATCTACCGTTTCGCTCACAAAATAGTTCTCCGCATAATAATCTGCAATCTGCCCCACCGTCTGTGCCCCCATCTGGAACCTCCCCAGCGCATACGACTTCGCCGCCTCAAAATCCACATCCGAAATCTCCCCATTTAGCGCCCGCATCAGCTCTTTCTGAATTAAAGCAAACAGCTCCTCCGCATTCTCCACATTCACCTCCCCCTCAAAATCCCAGTAAGTGCTATTCGCGTTGACGTTCACCGCGCTTCCCATCCCATACACCAGCCCTCGCTTCCGCGCCGCCCCAAAAATCCGCGAATTCATCGTCCCATTCAAAATCTGATTCAAAAATCCCATCGCCAGCAGTTCATCAGTCGCAAGATGCCTCGGCGTCACCAGCGAAAACCCAAACGTAATATTCGACGCATCCTTCCGTCTAATCGACACCGCCTCCGACGAATGTAGCTCCGCAAACGGCACCTCAAACTTCTCCCCCTCACGCAGCGGCCACGCTTCCAACTCACGCAAAATCTTATGTTTCCGCCCCCGAATCCGCCCCACGATAATAAACAACATATTTTTCGCCGTATGCGTCCGCCGATAATGCTCCCGAATATCCCGTAGTTCAATATTTGCAATCGTATCCCGCCTCTGTGCCAAATCCAATACATCCTCCCCCACTGCTTGCTGCACTCGCGGCCACAGCAGCCGATAATAATCATTCATGTACCCCGTCAACTCACTCCGCACGTTCGCCTTTTCCGCCTTCAATTCCTCCTCGTTAAACCGCGGCTCCGAAATCGACACCCGCTGCAGCTCCATAATCCGGTCCCACTCAAAATCCGCACACTCCGTCTCATAACACACCGAGATATCACTCGTCCACGCATTATGATACGCCCCATTCTTGGTAAACTCCGCCTCAAACGCCTGCTCATCCCGATATTTCGCGTTCGCTCCAAACGCCAAATGCTCCACGATGTGTGGTAACTCATAAATGTCTTTTCGCTTCGCATATAGCATCCCCGCCCGAAACTCTATCCGCGTTGCCATCACACTTGCACCCGGCACGTCAATCAAGAGCCCCTTGGCTCCATTTTTCAATTTTACCTCCTCAACCGAATGCCGCACTTGACTTTTTACCTCGCTTATGATATAATGTAGATATGGGGCTATTTTCTTTTAGCCTTTTTCTTGTTTTTGCCACCCTTTTTCCCTCCACCCTTTTTGCCCCCATTCCTAACCGGCGCCTTCCGCGTCGCCACACTCCTCAACCCCCCTTCCTTAAACTCGTCGTCCAAATTCTTCTCTCCCCTAGAAATCTCGTTCACCCCTCGCTCAACCTGCCCCTCCGCCATCTTAGTCAGCTCCGACTCATACTCCTCGCCATCCGTCACATCCTCAGCCGCCGCCTCCGACGGAGTAATCGTCAACAAAATCTTCAGCACTTCCTCACGCAAATTCCGTTCCAACCCCTCAAACAGCTTCTGCGACTCACTCCGATACTCCACCAACGGGTCTCTCTGCCCAACCGAACGCCAGTGAATCCCCTCGCGCAAATGCTGCATATTCTCAAGGTGTTGCATCCACAGCATATCTAATACTTTCAAATACACCTCACGCTCCACCTTCCGCATCACTTCCGCACCAAATTTCTCTTCCTGCTTATGGTACGCTTCTTCCACCGCCTCAAGCGCCACCTTTTCCCGCTCGCTCGCCTTTCGCATCAAACCAATCTCATGCACCAAATCTTTGTCAAAATCAAACACCGCCAGAAACTCCGCATCAAAGTTCTTGTTCGCTTTCGCCGAAAACTCCGTCAACGTCCGCACCTCATCTCGCATCAACTTTCGAATCTCCGGATAAATATCTTCCCCCATCAAAATCTTCCGCCGCATCATATACACCACTCGCCGATGCCGGTTAATCACGTTGTCATACTGCACCACATTCTTCCGCGAGTCAAAGTTAAATCCCTCAATTCGCTTCTGCGCCGCCTCCAAAGTTCTTGAAATCGCTCGCGTCTGAATCGGTGTATTCTCGTCCACCCCCATCCGACTCATCAGCATCTTTACCCTATCCCCTTGGAAAATCCGCATCAAATCATCTTCGCACGACACAAAGAATTGCGTTATCCCCGGGTCACCTTGTCGCCCACCACGACCGCGCAACTGGTTATCCACCCGCCGCGAATCATGCCGTTCCGACCCAATCACTACTAGACCCCCAAGCTCCTTCACTCCCTCACCCAGTTTAATATCCGTACCCCGCCCCGCCATATTCGTCGCGAGCGTCACAGCGCCCTTCTCCCCCGCCTTCGCAATAATCGCCGCCTCTCGCTCATTATTCTTCGCGTTCAAAATCTCATACGGCAACCCAAACTGGTCCAGATACCGCGCAATTTCCTCATTATTTGCAATCGACCCCGACCCTACCAACACCGGTTGCCCCTTCTCGTGGTACTCCCGTACCGCCTCGGCAATTGCTTTCAGTTTCCCCGCCTTAGTCTTATAAATCAAATCGTCCTTATCTACGCGCGCGATCGGCCGGTTCGGCGGAATCTGAATTACATCCAGCGCATAAATCTGCTGAAACTCCTCCGCCTCGGTAAACGCCGTCCCCGTCATCCCCGACAATTTCTTATACAGCCGGAAAAAGTTCTGAAACGAAATCGTAGCTAAAGTCATCGACTCTTGCTTCACCACCACCCCCTCTTTTGCCTCGATCGCCTGATGTAACCCCTCATTATACCGCCGTCCCTGCATCAGCCGCCCAGTATGCTCGTCCACAATAATCACTTCCCCCGAATTCGTCACCACATAGTCCTTATCTCGCCGGAATAGCACCTCCGCTCTGAGCGCCTGCTCGAGATGATACACTAGCGGCGTATTCACCGTCGAATACAAATTCTCCACCCCCAGTATCCCCTGCACTTTCTCAATCCCCTTGTCCGTCAACGTCACACTCCGCCGCTTTTCATCCAGCACATAATCCTCCGGTGTCAGCCTCGACGCTATCTTGGCAAACACATAATACTGCTCCGGATTATCCCCCGCCGGCGCCGAAATAATCAGTGGCGTCCGCGCCTCATCAATCAAAATCGAATCCACCTCATCCACTATCGCAAAGTTCAACTCCCGCTGACGCAGATACTGCACCTCGCTCGTCATATTATCGCGCAGATAGTCAAACCCAAACTCATTATTCGTCCCATAGGTAATGTCCGCCGCGTACGCCTCTTTTCGCGTACAGGGTCGCAAATGCCGGAACCGTACATCCTCATGCTCCTCGTTCTCAAACTCCCGGTCGTAAATAAACGACGCCTCATTAATAATCACCCCCACCGACACTCCCAGAAAATCATACACCGGACCGTTCCACCCCGCATCCCGCTGCGCCAAGTAGTCATTCACCGTCACTACATGCACTCCCCGCCCCGTCAAAGCGTTCAAATACGCCGGGAGCATTGCCACCAAAGTCTTCCCCTCGCCAGTCTTCATCTCGGCCACTGCCCCCATGTTTAGTACCATCCCGCCGATTAACTGCACATCATACGGCCGCATCTCTAGCACCCGCTTCGACGCTTCCCTCGCCACCGCAAACGCCTCATCCAAAATCTCATCCAAAATCTTCGTATCATCCGCCAGCTTTTTCACCGGCAAAAGTCGTCCATTCTCATCCCGCTCCTGCTTCAGAGCCTTATCTATCCGCTCTCGAAACTCCCCCGTCTGCGCCTTCAACTCCTCATCACTCATCGCCTCATACTTACTCTCCAGCTCACCAATCCCCCGCGCCCGCTTCCACAGCTTTTTCAAAATCTTTTTCTGCGCATCTCCAAACACCCCTTGCAAAAACTTCGTCAGCGCAGTCTTATCCGCCAATTTGTCCGTCGGTTTTTTCTCTTTTCGCAATTTTTCAGCCTTACCGTCAACTTTTTCCACAGCCGGCTTCACAGCATCTTCTTTTGCCATATAACTCCCTTTCCCCCATTATACCACATTACTTCCCTCGACGGAAGAGGTTTTTCAAACTTCTTTTCTGTCGATGTGGCTGCACTTCCAGTTTGTAACGCCGAATCTGCCCTCGCACCTTCGTTTCCACCAAATCCACCCCTGCAAAAATATTCGAGCACTCGTCCCTCGCCGCGATTACCTTGCCCCCCGGTATTTCCATCGCTACCGAAATCTCGTACTTATCTCCCTTCGTTTTACCAATCTCCGTCACTATCACCTTTACCACCACATCTTTTTTGTATCCCCTCGGCAAATACCGGTCCAACTTCCCCAGCCGCTTTTCTACGTACTTTGAAAACCCCTCCTCCACCTTATATCCATTCCCGGTAATCTCAATTTTTTCTATCATTTTTCCTCCTTTTTATAATTTTAGCACCCCACCCGACTTTACAATTCGCTCCTCCCCCCTAGATACGGACGCAAAACTTCCGGCACCTTGAACTTGCCACCCTCTACCGCAAAGTTCTCCAGCATCACCACCAGCGCCCTCGCCAACGGAATCGCCGTTCCATTCAGCGTATGCACAAACTCCACCCGTCCATCAGCCCGCCGCACCCGCACGTTACACGCCCGCGCCTGAAAGTCCGTACAGTTCGAACACGACGTAATCTCCTGGTACTTCTGGTTCACCGGCGACCAATATTCCATATCGTACTTCTTTGCTGCCGGCGCCCCTAAATCCCCCGCCGCAATGTTAATCACGTGGTACGGCACGCCCAGCCCCTGCCAAATATCTTCTTCAATCGCCAGGATCTTCTCGTGCATCTCACGCGATTGCTCCGGCAAACAAAACACATACATTTCCAACTTGTTAAACTGATGCACCCGGAATAGCCCTCGCGTATACTTCCCATACGCCCCCGCCTCTTTCCGAAAACACGCCGAATACCCCGCGTACAGCAAAGGCAGTTGCGACTCGTCCAAAATCTCATCCATGTGATACCCCGTTAAAGGCATCTCCGCCGTCGCGATCATCGCCAAGTCCTCCCCCTCGATATAATACTCGTCGCTCTGCTCAGAACTCCGCGGATTAAACCCACACCCCTCCAGAACTCGCGATGATACCATATCCGGCACCGTCATAAACGTAAACCCATGCTCCAGCACCTTCGCCAACCCATATTGCAAAAGCGCATTCTCCAGCAGTGCCAACCCGTCCTTCAAATAATAAAACTTCGCCCCCGCTACTTTAGCCCCCCGCTCAAAATCCACCCAGTCACGCTGCACCGCATAGTCCAAATGGTCCACGCCAGTAGCATGATGCTCACCCCACTTTTTCACTTCCACCGAACATTCCTCACCCCCAAGAGGCACATCATCAAAAATCACATTCGGAATCTGCTTCAAAACCCCGTTCAGCTTCTCCTCAACCTCCGCCAGCTGCTTCTCCTGCCCCGCCAACTTCTCTTTTACTCGCTTCCCTTCGGCCACCAATTCCGCCGACGGCTTCCCACCTTTCATTTGCGACGCCAACTCATTTCGCTTCCGCCGCAGTTCTTCCACCTCGGCCAACTCTTTCTTCCGCCGGTCATCCAGCGTCACCACCTCACCCACGTCTATCTTATATCCTTTTTCTTTCGCGGACTTTTTTACCAGGTCCAGATTTTCCCGGATAAACTTCGTTTCTAACATAATACCTCCATTATATCACTAAACTAGCAAATCATACAATTTTTGCCACATAGAAAGTTCCAAATCCGCCGGTCTCGCATCAATCGAAAGCCCGCATTTCTCAAAAATCTCCACCACCTCCTCTTTAGGCCTCAGCCCCGCCAAATTATTCAGCAGTTTTTTCCTCGGCGCGCTAAAACCTCGTCGCACTAACTCCATTACCGCCTCCCCCACTATCGGCGGATGTGGCACCATTACCACCACTTGCGAATCCACCTTCGGCGCCGGCTCAAACTCACACCTCGGCACCACCGGCCCCGCCATCACCTCCGCCCGGTTTTTCACAAACAACGACAAGACACTCTCTCGCGCATCCAAAATCCTCTCCGCCACTTCCTTTTGCATCAGTAATACCACCCTTTCCGGTAGTACCGGCAAATACAGCACTTTCTCGATAATCGGCGACGTAATATAATATGGTATATTCCCCGCCACAGCAAACGGCTCCCCCACGCTCCCAAAGTCAAACTCCAAAATATCGCCACGAGCCACAGACAGGCCCGTCCCCGGAAACGACCCCGGCAATTTCCGCGCGAGCTCCGTATCTACTTCCACCGCCACCACTTTCTCAAACCGCCTGAGCAAAGAAGTGGTCAAATACCCCAACCCCGGCCCAATTTCCACGCAGCACCTCTGTTTACCGGAATCTTGCACCGCGCTCGCATCGTTCAAGCCACCCCGGTCATCGCCCAAGCTGCCCCCTGCCGCCAGCTCCGCAATTTCCTCCAAAATCACCCGATTAGACAGCCAATGTTGCCCCAGCGCCTTATTCAGCCCCCTATTAGTACCAGCCATGACTATACCACCAGTCTACCGCTTGCGCCCAGCCCCCGTAGCGCCCTTTTACATACGCCGCCATCCACTTAATCTGCGTTATCGGGTTCGTCTCCCAGTCCGCCCCATACGCCGCCATTTTCGACCCCGGCAAAGCCTGCGGTATCCCATACGCCCCCGACCGTGCGTTTCGCGCATCCACTCGGCAACCACTCTCGCGATAAATCAAATCTATCGCGCTCGCCAAGTCGCTCTCCGATACCCCCGCCGCACGCACCCAGTTAGCACACTCCGAAGCCTCTGGCGGTATCGATTTTTTCGCCCCTACCGCCACCACCCGCGCCACCGGTTCTCGCACCACCGTCTCGCTCACCACCTCGCGCGACACTTCCACCCCGTCCACATAATTCACTGTATATAATATACGCTTTAGCCCCACCTCTCCCAGCTGTCGCACCTCACGTTTACCCGACGCCAGCGACGCGTCCCGCACTTCCTCCTCCGCATACGGTATCTCCACTTCTTCCGTCACCTCACGCCCCCCATTTCGCTTCAACTCATACACCTCCGCCGCCCCCGCCTCGAGAAAATTCGCATTTGGCGTGAGCGCAATCTCATCCCCATCATACACCGTCACTCCCGCCTCTTTCGCAATCGTTTTGCCGTCATAGCTCGCACTCATTAAATACTTTTCCACCGCCCCCGACTTCAAAATCACCGGCCGCGCCCGATGTATATTGATGAAGAAATTATCCCCGTTAATCTTCGTCTCCATCCCCGGGTCCACCAAATCCCCCACCCCTATCTCTATCTCCGCTCGCGCTATCGCCTCCCCCACCGTCGCCGCATCCGTCCGCACCGTCAGCCGCTTCCCCTCATCATAAAACGTCACAAACTTCTCCACGCTCTCCTCGTACACTCCCTCCTCGCTCTGCGCAAAAGTTTTCTTCACCTCCGTTGATACCATCGCCGCCACCGTAAAAGTCACCAAAAACACCGTCAAAACCAGTAAAATCCTATCGAAACTTCTCGGTAGTTTCATAACTATGATTATAACACACCTACCAAATTAAATAAACCCGCCCCCGCGGATTTATTCGTTAATTTCTAGGTGGTCAAAGCTCTCACTACAACCAAATAACTCTGCTCACCCTTGTACTCTATTCTCACTTTTAGCTCGGGTCTCTCTCAACAGTGTGATTGGATCCGAACCTACTATCATTTTACCACGAGCGATTTTGAGTTGTCAATATTGATTTTCGTCAAAAATCATATTTTAATATGCTCAAGTTTTCCACTGACACAACAGAGAGAAAATCCAAAAACCGAACACATTACCCTTGACTTTTGCCACAAAGTATGCTATAATATATAGTATAGTATTTGCTTTAAACTTGTGCTATTATATATAGTATGAAGCTGAATTGGAGGAAATGGCTGGACGATTTTGCTTTGGCTGGCAAAGGGATTTTGCTCGCCACGAAGGAACCACGTTTTTGGCTAGGCTTTATCCCTGCGTTTATCTTTTTCGGCATGTTAATCAACCTTTTATCCGGCGGGTTTTCGAAGTTTGAGTTGATGGCCGCCACTGGCTTTTCTGGTACCATGAAGATTCTCGGCGATGCTTTTCTCAGCCTCTTCGGCGTCGGCCAGGCTTTTTCTGATTGGCTTTACGTCTTTTTTCTAGCACTACTCCAAGGCACCCTTATCGGCCTGATTGTCCTACTCTGGTACAAAAAGCGTGCACAGTCTTCTGCTGATTCCGGTGAGAATGGCAACGCTGCCGGTCTTGAGCGCGCCGGCATCATTACTGGTCTGATCGCGCTTGGCGCTGGCTGCCCCACCTGCGGCACTACCCTTCTAACGCCGCTACTCGGTACTATCTTTTCCACTGGTAGTCTAGCCGCTACCGGCGTTATCTCCACTCTTGTCACTATCCTTGCCGTCATCATTGCGATTTTGTCTTTGCGTCGGCTCGGCGTCGAGACTTATGTTATAATAGTAAACGAGCAGTATCTCAAGAAGCATTCGCAAAAGAAGGAGTCTCATGCAAAAAGCCATTAGAATTATCAGCATCATCGGCATCGTCGTAGTCATTTTTGCCGCTATCATCCTCAGTTTTAATCAAAAAACGCCCAATTCTGAGAAAATTTGGGACGAGCGGACCACCGTCGGCAATATCGACGCCAAGAACTACTTCATCATTTACTCCGACATCGTTTGCCCTTATTGCGTGGCTTTCGAGAACACCATCTTTGAACACGAAGAGGAGTTTGATAAATACATCGCCGAGCATGACATCTTGGTGGAGGTTCGTTTATCCGACTTTCTCTATGAATACGGTCAGAGCAACCCCCCCAGCTCCCACCTCTCTGCCGAGGCCGTCTTTTGCGCCAAGAGAGAAGGTAAGTTTTGGGACTATTACAGAAAGGCCATCACCACCGTTTGGAACGATTACTTTGCCGATAACGGCAAAAGTGCTTTCGTGGAACTCAATAAACTTGGCAAAGATTATTGGATCGGGCTTGGTCGAGAGGTTGGTCTGGGCGACTCTTTTGCTACTTGCGTTAAAAATGATGAGGTCGTCTCTGAGCTTAAAGAGGTTTCCGATAAAATGGCCAATCTTATCAACGGCCTCCCCTATTTTAAGTTCAACAGCTACGTCAGCTCCGGGTTTGACCTTTCGTGGGGTTGGGAATACGTCAAAATGTACTTTGATTCCGGCCTAAAGAGTAAATAACCCTACCATTTTTCAAAATCTGTGCTATAATATACTATATGGTTCTGTAGCTCAGTTGGTAGAGCAGAGGCCTGAAGAGCCTTGTGTCG
>CAYNBW010000026.1:0-12593 GCA_964396015.1 uncultured Candidatus Saccharibacteria bacterium
CGCGTCGGTCTCAAAATCGTCGGCATGAAAATGGTTATGCCCGAGGAGAAGCTCTATCGCCAGCACTACGAAGACATCGGCCAGATGATTACTCGCCGTGGCGAACAGGCTTATCGCTACAATGTCGAGTACATGATGACCGGTCCGGTTATCGCAATGGTTTTGGAAGGCGTCGAAGCCCAGCCGTTAGTCCGCAAAATCGTCGGCCCCACCGAGCCGAAATCCGCCGAAATGGGCACCATCCGTGGCGACTATTCCCACATGAGCTTCGGTTATTCCGACGCCAAGGGCACTGGCGTGCCCAACCTCGTCCACGCCTCCGGCTCCCTCGAAGAAGCCAAGAAGGAAATCGACCTTTGGTTCAACGCCAACGAGCTTTACGACTACAGCGACCTCAACGAAAAGTACACCCGCTAGCTCACCGGTATCAATATGAACGATACAAACATCATCATTTATGAGTCCGACGACGGCAAATTAAGAATCGACGTAAAACTCGAAGATGAGACGGCGTGGCTTACGCAACAGCAACTCGCAGAATTGTTCCAGACTTCTCGCACAAATGTAGTCGAGCATATCAAACATATTTACGACGAAAAAGAATTAAGCATGGCTACAACTTGTCGGAATTTCCGACAGGTTCGAACCGAAGGCACAAGAAAAGTCGCACGAGAATTGCCGTTTTATAATCTAGATATGATTATTTCTCTCGGCTATCGCATTAATTCAAAAATCGCCACCGCCTTTCGGCAATGGGCGACAATTCGGCTCAAAGAATATATCATCAAAGGGTTCACGCTTGACGACGAACGTCTAAAACAGAATGGCGGTCGTTATTTCAAAGAGCTCTTGCAACGCATTCGCGATATTAGGAGTAGTGAGCGTAATCTTTGGCAACAAGTGGCTGACATTTATGCAACCGCCATCGACTATGACAAGAATTCGGATACGACGAAAAGTTTTTTTGCAACTGTTCAGAACAAAATGCATTACGCCGTTCATAAGCAAACTGCTGCGGAAGTGATTTATAATCGTGTCGACAGTGAAAAACCGATGATCGGCATGACGAATTTTAAAGGCGACTATATAACAAAAGCAGATACGCATATAGCAAAAAATTACCTTAGCGAAGATGAATTAAATGTTCTGAACCTACTTGTTAGCCGTTTTCTTGATTATGCAGAGCTCCAGGCCATTTCTCGAAAAGCCATGACCATGAATAACTGGAAAGAACGTCTAGATATGGAGTTAAAATCGGTTGGACGAGAAATTCTGGCAAATAATGGCAAAATCTCTCATGAGCAGGCAATTAAAAAAGCCGATACGGAGTATGACAAATATCGCCAAAAAGAATTCGAAAGTTACGAAAGCGATTTTGACCGCGCCATAGAAGCGCTAACGAAAGAAGCAAAACGCATAGGCGAGAATAATAAAACTTAAATTGCGGCTGTTAACATTGCGCTATTGCTAAGCCTGTTTCCAGGGGTCAAAACGCTTACTCGATGTGGGGGGTTGATTTTTAGGATGAAGTGTGCTAACAATATCTCCATCATTAAAATAAAGGAGTGTAATGCTAATTCAAAAACTTATTCAACCAGTCATCAAACTAGCCAAGTCTATCAGACCAATCCAGCCCGTCAGGCTCGCCAAACATGCCAAACCCATCAAAAACCACCACCTCGCCCTCGCCGCCATCCCCATCCTATTCGCGAGTATCTTCGCAACCATCGCCAACGTCGCCACCCCAGCCGCCCACGCCACCTCCTGTCCCGACCTCAAAATCATTTTCGCCCGTGGCTCCGGCGCCGAACAGGACACCAACGACAACTACCTAGAATTTAAGCAAACCATCGAACAAAAAATCTCCAGCTGGGGCATCACACACGACTACCTAGACCTACCCTACGCAGCCAAAGGCGTCGGCGTCGATAACATCACGACCCTCCTCGGCGCCTTCTTTGGTGCCGGCGATGCCTATGATTTTGCCGCCAGCGTAGACGAGGGTGTAGGCCTCCTCATCAATACCATCAAATCCTGCCCCGACACCAAATTTGTTCTCGGCGGTTATTCTCAAGGCGCCATGGTCGTATCACAAGCAATCCACTCTATCGACCCCTCTCGCATCATCTATGCCGCCACCTTTGGCGACCCCAAACTCTACCTCCCCGAGGGCAAAGCCTGGTTCGCGCTATCAGGACTCACCCAGCTCCTAGGGCTCACCAAATCCGAGAAGAACTTCTACCGCACCGGCGCCATCCCCGCCGCCTGCAAAGGCGAAAACCTTTCCGAATATCGCGCCTACGTCCCCGATTGCTACGCTTACGAGGGTATGCTCGGTTCTTACCGCCCCTACCAACCCAAAGGCTACAGTGGCAAACTCGGCACTTGGTGTAACAAGTACGACGTATTTTGTTCGTCCTATCTCAGTGTCACCAGTCACACTTCCTATGTCGATGACCACCTCTACGAAGACGCTTCGCGCATCATCGCCACCAAAATCGCCGAAGCCTTCAAGATCGAAAACTCCCATACCTCTCCCCACGACACCGCCATCCTGATTGACTCCACCGGCTCCATGAAATCCCTCATCAACCAGTACAAAGCCGAGGCCAAAACCCTCGCCGAAAAGACCCTCGCCACCGGCGGCCGCGTCGCCCTCTACGATTATCGCGACCTCGCCGAAGGTTATACTCCTGTCGAGCACTGCAATTTCGACACCTGCACTCTAGAAACTTTCCAAGCCGGTCTCAGTGCCATCACCACTGCAAATGGCGGCGACACGCCCGAATCACTTCTCTCCGCCTCTCTCCACGTCATGCAGAGCCTCAACTGGCGCCTCGGCTCCACCAAGTCCCTCGTCATCCTGACCGATGCCGGCTACCACTCTCCCGACCTCGACGGCACCACTTTCTACGACGTACAAAAACTCAGCAAACAAATCGACCCAGTCAACTTCTACATCATTACTAAGAGTGGCTTGACTAGCACCTACCAATCTCTCGCCGAGGCCACGGGCGGCGCCGTTGTCTCTAGTACCGACGACCTCAGCCACCTCACCGACAGCATCATCTCCCGCTATGACAGCCTCCCTCGCGTCGAAGAGGAGTTTGACGACGAAGAATACGACACTGTCCTCCCCGTCCTCGAAATCACCAGCCTAGAACATCCCACCCCCACTTCCGCCAAAATCACGTTCAAAACCAACGGCACCAAAGTCCTTGTCGCCCTAGAAGATGCTATCCTCGGCGCCACCGTCGACACCACCCTCACTATCACCGACCTCGGCCCCACCCAAGCAAACACCCTCACTCTCGTACCTCTCACTGACACCCGTCGTGGCGAGTCCGTGACCATCGACCTCTCTACGGACCGTGGCAGCGTCACTGCCGAGCCAGCACCAGCGTCCACCCCAGTTACCCCCAAAGCCCCCAACACCGGTCGCCGATAAGATAGACGCCCCCGCCAACCGCACACCGCCCTATACCGTCAGCGCAAACAGTGCCACCCCCGCCGCCACCGACACATTAAACGACTCCTTCCGCCCTCGCATCGGTATCTCCACAAACAGGTCAATTATATCACGTAGCGCATAATCTATTCCGCCAACCTCCTCCCCCAGCACCAGCACCACCCGGGATCCTAGCGCGGTTGCACATTCCGGCGACCCCAGAGAAAACAGGGGTACACCTACTATATTGTTTTCCAGCCCCACAATTTGCCACCCCTCACTCTGCAGTCGCGCCAGCTCAGAAAATATATCACCACACGCATAAATTTTCACCATATCTTCCGCCCCCAATGCCGTTTTGTGTATCTCTCGGTCCAGCTTCTCGCGCAAATGCGGCAACAGGGAATCATCATGCACCCTCGGCGTATACCCCGACAAAATCACTCGCGCCACCCCAAATCCTTCCGCACTCCTTAGCAGCGCCCCCACGTTATAACACGACCGTATATTATGTACCACCAAAATCACTTCTCGCATACCGCAATTATAGCATAATATGGTATAATTATGCTATGGCTCCGTAGCTCAATGGATAGAGCGGTTCCGTCCTAAGGAAAAGGTTGTGCGTTCAACTCGCACCGGAGTCACCATATATAGATATGAAATTGTTCAAGAAAAAAGACACCAAAAAGACCGAGCAGCAAAAGGTCGACGAGCGTCGCGAGGAGGTTCTTGCCACTGGACGCAAGTTCAAATACCCGTTGCAATTCACCAAGCACCGCATCGTCATCAATACCATTCTCATCGCCACTGTCGTCATCGGTATCATTTTTGTCGGCGGTTGGCTCGCTCTTTACCGCTTCAATATGTACAGCGACATGCTTTTCCGCATCACCAAGATTATCCCCGCTCCTGTCGCCACCGTCGACGGCAGGGCAGTCCGTTTTTCCGACTACCTCATGTTCTATCGTAGCAGTATTACTTCCATCGAACGCCAGTCCAGTCAAGTTGACATCAGCGGCTCCATCGCAGATCTCCGCGAGCAGTACAAGCGCGCCGCTCTGGAAGAGGCCGAAGAATACACCTACGCCCTCAAACTCGCCGAAGACCACGGCATCACCGTCACCGACGAAGAAATCCAAGCCGAGTTCGACCGTCACCGTGAGCTCGGCGGTATCGAACGCAGCGAGGAGGCCTTCCTCAAAATCGTCGAAGCCAACTTTGGCCTCACCAAGGACGAATATCAGCGCCTACTCGCTCTCACCATCACTCGTGCCAAAGTCGAAGCCGAAATCGACGACATCGCCACCAAATTAGCCAACGACGTCGAACAGCACCTCGCTAAAAACGGTGGCGATTACGCCGCCACCGCCACCGAGCTCGGCGACCAAGTCACCTACGAGGAAACCGGAGGTATGGTCGCCAGCCAAAACATCGACGGTGGCCGCGCCTCTGCCGCCATCAAACTTGAGCCCGGCGGCCAATCCGGCAGGTTCATCTCCATGAATGGCGACGGTTATTACTTCGTCAAGCTCATCAAAAAGACCGAAACCGAAGTCAACTTCGTCTCCATCAAAGTCCCCTTCACCAAGTTCAAGACCGATTTCGACCAGCTTCGCGAAGACGGCAAAATCGAAGAGTTCATCACCTTGCCTATCGACGGCGCCAATTAGCCCAACCCCGCAAACCTCGCAAACCTCGCAAACCTCGCAAACCCCGCACAAGAAAAGGACCCCAAGCGGGGCCCTTATAGGGGGTTGTTTGTAACTATTTGATTTTGTACACTTTTTTAAGAAACTCCGCGTCCCGCGTCGTATTCAGATAGACTTTAGCCAGCTTCTTCGCCGCCGTCTTGCCGATACGCGCATTCGCTACCTCGTACAGAGCATAATACGCTTGCACCATCGGGTCTGACGCAAGCAGTAACGACTCCTCCTCTTCGGAGAACTCATCATCCGCTTTCAGCCCTCGCAGTCGACGTATCAACGCCTCGCGCTGTGCAATCAGCGCAGCTTTATCTGTCAGCATATCATACATCGCACTTTTGTACGACGCTTTCGCCGAGGCCACCGCCGAAGTCGGCCGTAGCCCCTCGTAGATAATCTCCGGTGCAAACCCCAGCGTAGCCGAGGTATAGTAATTGCCCGAAAACCTCGCATACGCCAAACTCGGCGTCATCTCCGGGTCGACAAACGTAATCGGCGTACCAATACGGTTCGTCGTATAGGCAATTGCCATTCGGTTCTCCGGGTCTACCACCAAAAGGCATCCCGTAAAACCGCTCAAGCATAGCACATTACGACCAGCCGACACGCCAGTTAGCCAGCTATATCCAGCTTCGTCGCCTCTCACGCACCAGCCACCAACCAAGTTGGCAAACTGCTCAGAGTTAGGCGCCTGCGTCGCATCCAGCGCCGCCCGGCTAATCAGCCCGTGCTGGTCATATCCACCGTTAATGAACAGCGTGCCAAACTTCGCCAGGTCCTCTGCATTCGCAAACATCCCAGCGTGCCCAGCCACACCCTCCATCGTGTAATAGGCAATCTCGTCATGCACTTGCCCCTGCAACGCTCCGGTTCTCACGCCAGGGAATTGTACTAGCCCACCACGTGTGTTACCGGTCAATTCCGTCGTTGCGCAGTTTTCTGCGAAAAACCCATTTCTAGTTGGGTTATACGCCGTATGTGTTAGCTCCAAAGGGTTCAATAGTACACTTTTCACGTAACTGTCCAGCGACACGCCAGAAACTTTTTCCACGATAAATCCGAGTAGCATATAGTCCACATCACCCGCTGTCGATACCGTGCCAGGCTCCGCCACTAGCGGCGTCATCAGCACTTTTTCATACGTGGTAGATTTCTTGCCGTCCGCCACAAAGAGCGGATTATTCTGCGCACCATGCAGTACTCCCGGGTAAACATCTCTGTGATAGTACCCAGTCGCCGGCAGCCCGGACTGGTAGCGCAATAGATGCCCCACCGTCATCTCTCGCTTCCATTCCCGGATCGTCGCCAGCGAAGGCACAAAGTCCGCATCAGCAGCGTAAAAATCCATCTCCACCGTCTTATCGACAAACTCCTCACCCAGTACATCAACTACTTTCGAGGACAAACTCAGCTTGCCTTCAGACACTAGGTTCAAAATCGCCGCCGCAGTATAAGCGGAACTCACGCCAGATAAATCATACAGCGTCTCCGTCGTCACCTCATCGCGAAACTCCGAAGTCTTCTGCTCGCCGTCATAGGCGTTGACGTAGCCCCAGGCTCCACTATAGACCAGCTTCCCGTCTTTGACCACCGCAAGTTGCGCACCGGTGTAGCCATGTGCCACATCCGCTTTCACAATCTGCTCGATAAACTTAAAAGCGTCCGCCTCAATCCCCACCTTGCTCGGCTCCACTTTTTTCATCGAAACCGTCGGATAGGGAATCAAAACTTTCACGGCATTTTCCAGTCCCAGTGGCCGGATATTCGCAACCCGAATCGTGTTCCGCCCGTTCACCGTGTATTTGGCGATATCGAGCCTCCCACTTTTCTTCGGCGCCACGACCTTCTTATTGTTAATAAAAAGGTCAAATCCAGTCACCTTGCTATTCAACTTGACCTCGATATAGCCCTGGTCCTTATAAAACTCAAACGCATAAGCGTCGTTTATCACCAGAGTGTCATCGATTGCCCCCACCCAATGAGGGAAGGTCAACTCGACTTGCCAGCGCTGGTTCACCAGTCCGGTCGTCTCCATTGTTCGCTTGCCGTGGTCCTCGGCCCCCTGCTCTCTGTCGTCGTCCTGCTTGTCAGTACCGCCGGGGGTTTGCGGCTCGCTCCCTTGTTCCTTGCCACCTGTTTCTCCGTTCTCCGTTTTCTCGCCGCTTTCGTCCTCAGTTCGCTCGCCACTCTCATCGGTATCGTTTTCTTCTACCGCGATACCACCGACTCCCGCGGCATCCTCCTCGCCAGTCTCGACTTTCGTCTCGACCACCTTAGTCTTCGCCTCGGTCTCGCCGTTGTCGCCGGCTTCGCCAACCCCCTCAGTTCCGCTAGCTCCCGACAGTGCTGCCGCCTCAGTCGCTTCCGAGGCCACCGCCGAAAGGCAAGTCCCCACCAGCATCACACCAGTTACCAATAACGCTACGATTTTTTTCATCTCTCCACCTCCGTCGATACTTTCACGCTACAAACAACCAAAAACTTAACGTACACCCCCTATCCCCTAATTATACCACAAAATCCCCAAAAAGTCAAAAACACCGCTCACGGCGGCTCACAACACTTGGTGCGGGTACAGGGAGTCGGACCCTGATCTCATCCTTGGGAAGGATGCATAATAGCCGCTATACGATACCCGCGACTACCCCTATTATACCACAAATCCTCAAAATATGCTATAATTACCCTATGGAGAATATCAGGGAAACATTATCTTCTGCCATCAAGGACCTCTACGGCCTTGATTTTACCCCCGACCTCACCCCCGCCCCAGAGAACATCGACGCCGACTATTCTACTAACGCCCCGTTGAAGCTCGCCAAAGATTTGCACAAAAATCCGATGATTATTGCGGAGGAGTTGGAAAGACAATTCGTGAGCATTTGCGACAACGGGCGCGAGCGAAGCGGCGAACAAATTGCCTTTCCGACTCCTCCCGGCTTTCTTAATTTCATCGTCCCAGACCAAGCCTTATCAGACCAAATTTCCGCGCTGGCCACCCACTTTGAACAAAATATTTGTTCAAAACCATACGAGAAACAGACTATCATCTGCGAATTTAGCGACCCCAACCCCTTCAAAGTCCTCCACGTCGGTCACCTCTATACCAGCATCGTCGGTGACGCCATCTCTCGTCTCTACGAGCACGCCGGCGCACGGGTTATCCGCGCCAACTTTGGCGGCGATGTCGGTCTTCACGTCGCCAAGACCCTCTACGTCCTAGCGCAAAAGCCAGCCGACACCCTCACCATCGAGGACATCGCAAAGTGCTACATCGAGGGCACCCGCGCCTACGATGAAGACGCCACCGCCCGCCAGGAAATCACCACGCTCAACAAAGAAATCTACCGCATCAACGCCGAGGACGACCACTCGACCGCCCTCGCCAACCTCTACTGGCGCGGCCGGGAATTATCCTACCAGTACTTTGCCGATTTTTACAAAAAAATCGGCGTCCATTTCGACAAATACTACCCCGAGTCCACCGTCGCCGCCCTCGGCCTCGAAAAGGTCCGCGCCGAAATCGGCCACACCTACGAATATTCCAATGGCGCCGTCATCTTCAACGGCGACAAATACGGCCTCCACACCCGCGTCTTTATCAACCAAGAGGGCGTCCCCACCTACGAAACCAAAGACGTCGGCCTTATTTTCGCCAAGGACCGCGACTACCACTTCGACAAATCCATCGTCATCACCGGAGGCGAGCAAAAAGATTACATGGCAGTCGTCCTCAAATCCATCGAGCAATACGAAAAGCCCCTCGTCGACAAGACCACCCACCTAACCCACGGTCTCGTCAAGTTACAAGGCGGTGTCAAAATGTCCTCGCGCAAAGGCAATTTCCTAAGAGCCGTCGACGTCCTCGACCTCGTCCGCGAGGAGCTGAGGAGCCAATACAACTCCACCGACGGAACCGTCGCCCTCGCCGCCATCAAATACGCTTTTCTAAAATACAAAATGGGTGGCGACATCATTTTCGACCCCGCCGAATCCGTCAAAATGACCGGCAACTCCGGCCCCTATCTCCTCTACTCCTGCGTCCGCGCCAAAAAAATCCTCGAAAAATGCCATGCCGACCAGTCCTCAGAAGAACCGTATATATATAATATATACGAAAAATCCCTTGCCAAAAAAATCATAGAGTATCAAGACACTTTAGCCGAGTCCACCACCGACCTCGCCCCCCACAAACTAGCCAACTACCTCTACGAACTCGCCCAGGCTTTCAGTCGTTTCTACGAACATTGCCCCGTTGCCGGCTCTCCCGAGGAGCAACCCCGCGCCGCCCTCACCCGCGCCTACCTTAACGTCATGACCCACGGCCTCGGCCTCCTCGGCATCGACATTCCGGAGGAGATGTAACATGGGTAAAGCGAGACTCCTCTGGATAGATTTAGAAATGACCGGCCTCGACCCGCAAAAGGACAGGATTTGCGAAGTCGCTGCCATCGCCACCGACATGGACTTAACCGAAATTGCTCGTTACCAAGCTACCGTCAAAGTCGACGACGCCCTCATGAAATCCCGCATGGTCGGCGCTTTCTGGGACAAAAACCCAGCCTCTCGCGACGCTTTGCAACAAAACAACGCCACCGGCCGCCCCATCGCCGAAGTCGAGCAGGACCTACTAACCTTCTTGAAGGCCCACTTCGACACCAAGCAGGACATCTACCTCGCCGGCAACTCCATCCATCAAGACCGCAAATTCATCGAGCGCGAAATGCCCACCCTAGACCAAAAGCTCCACTACCGTATGCTCGACGTCTCCGCCTGGAAAATTTACTTCGAAAACGCGCAACATCATAAGTTTAACAAGCCCGAGACCCACCGCGCGTTGGACGACATCGAGGGCTCAATAGGAGAACTCAAATGGTACTTGACCTTTCTAAAATAAGCGGCATTGGCGATTACGACATCGAAATCAAACAAACTTTCAAACAAAACCAACCCGCCAAATCCCGCACCGTTTACAAAAAGGGAACTAAGACTTTCCTTGTCGAAAACGACCACACCCTAGAACTCCGCACCGACGAGCAACTAGCGAAGACTCTTATCGACAAATACGAATCCGTCATGGAATCCCGCTACTTCGGCCGCGGCGGCATCGAAATCGTCACCTCCGCCCGCCAACTCGCCCCCACCGAGCTCGACGACCTCATCCGCTTGAGTTACAACCTCACCAACTAAACTGTTGTAAAAATTACAACATTATCCCAAAAATATCCCACAGACTCTTGCGTTCTCATCACGCTTGTGCTATTATAAAAAAGTATTAGGTCATACAATACATTAAATAAACAGGTCTCCACACTATGCAATATTACTGGCTCAAGCTTAGCAGTAAACTAAAATTTATTTTACCCGCACTAATTGTCTTTATCGGAGGCATTAGCATCTTTATTCTTAACACTTTTGCTAATGACAGTCAAGATACTACCATCAAGGCCCCCACGTCCTCTGCTACGGCTACCGAAACGACGACAGACCCATCGCCCAGCTCAACGCCCGAAACCCCCGCCGCGTCAACTTCCGATCAGCCCGCTACCGACGCTGAGGATGACTCGACCTCAGCTCCCGCTTTGCTCGAAGCCGTCGTTAGTGGTGTCGGCATCGCCGACAAAGCATACGATAGTACCACCAACGCAACCGTCACTGCCGCCAACGTTACATTTTATCGCCTTGTTCCCGTCACCGAGCCCGACACCGCCCCTAGCACCGACGCAAGCGGCGCCGACTCCGCCACTGTCGCCCCCGCCTCCACCACTGCCGACTCTACCATTAGCGCCAGTTCAGCCACCCCACTCGAACGAGGAGAACCTATCGAGTTGACTCGTGACACTGACTACACCATTTCCGCCACTTTCGCCGACCCCACTGCCGGCACCAACAAAATCGTCAACGTCGCAGTCCAGCTTACCGCCACCGCCAGCCAGCAATACCAGCTTAGGGATGTCACCGGCTACACCCAGACCATCGCCACTATCAACAAAGCCGACTCTTCCTTCACTCCCGCCGACGTCCCCTCCAACCTCCGAGTCGCCGCCGGCGTCGCTCTTGCCGATGTCTTCGCCCCCGCCGGACTTTTCTGGGATACCCCCAGCGCCGTCGTCGAAGCCGGCATCCACACCTATCCCGCAAGTTTCTATCGAAACAACGATTCTCGCAATTTCAATCCGGCCCACGTCGAAGTCCCCATTTACGGCCAAAGCATCATCACCCCCAACATCACCGTAGAAGGCGGCCACGGTAGCGCCATCGTCTCGGACGTTGTCTTTGAAGGCGACCCCCTAGTCATTAGCTTCATACCCGATGCCGAGTACATGGTCGGCACCGTCATGGTCGACGGCGTTGACCTCACCGCCGGCGTCGAAAACAACATCCTAGCCCTCACCGCCGGCCTCACTCCCCCCACCATCATCGTCACTTTCGTCAAACAAAACCTCACCGTCAAAGTTACTTCCTCCGGTATCGGTATCCCCCAGGCTGGTGATAACGTCGTTCTCCGAGGCTCCAACTTCACCATCAACGTCGGCGAACCCCATCACGGCTATCGGCTTGATTCCATCCTAGTCGACGGGGAAGAGCGCATCGACAGTCTCCATGACGGTATCTTTACCGTCGAAAACGTCAGCCACGACACCGACGTCATCATCGTCGCCAAGCGCATCACCTACCCCATCCTCGAGGGCTCCAACCAAATTCACTACTCCGGCGAAAGTAGCGGCCTCACCTTCCGTTGGGACGTCAATTACGAAAAGTTCAAAAACGGCGGCCAAATCTACATCGACGGCGCCCTGCTCAGCGAACAATACTATGCCCACCGCCCCGGCAGCGTTATCATCAACCTCGACGCCGCCGCCATTGACGGTCTCGACGCCGGCAACCACACCATCGCCGTTGTCATGAACGATGGTGGCCTCGCCACCGCCGACTTCACCGTCTCCTCCGCCAGCTTCGTCTCCCCCTCGCTCGACACCCGCTCTATCGCCGTCAGCATCGTCACCGCTGTCCTCAGTTTCGTCGCCGTCCCCGTCTTTGTCCTCAGCCTCATCTTCCTCATCCGCCGAGTTCGCAGCGATCGTCGCGAAAAGTCCGCCAAAGTATAACTCTATTCACTCTCGGCGCCCCTGCAGGGGCGCCTTTTTTTTTGCGAAAGTCCGCCCATTTTCTCGCCCAATTTTTACCACAAAAATCAAAAACGTGTTATAATAAGATTATACAAATTTCGAAACTAAACGCACCTTACATGTGGCATACTCTGTTCGACAGCAAAAATCGGCACCGTCAGGTACTAATGTGCTGTCGAGCTTGCGAAAGTTCCACATAGTGCGTTTAGTTTCGAAAGCCTACGGTGCCGATTTTTGTCATCGGCCTCGGGGAGGAAATAACAAATTAACAAGAGAGGTAAACTCAAGAGGCACAAATGCACAAGGTCA
>CAYNBW010000027.1:0-11427 GCA_964396015.1 uncultured Candidatus Saccharibacteria bacterium
ACTCATGACCTCTTCGATGCCATCGAAGCGCTCTAATCAGCTGAGCTAACGCCCCGTAGTTTCATTTTAGCATATTTTGTGATAAAATGGAAGCATGAAAACGATTTTGACGGGAATCCGGAGTAATTCGGTGTTGACTTTGGGGAATTATCTGGGGGCGTTGTTACCGATGGTGAGGTTGGCGAATAAACATTCGGCGGAGATGAATGTGAATATTTTTGTGCCGGATTTGCATTCGATTATTAGCGAAGTGGATGGGGATTTGCAGGAAAATATCGTGCGGACGTTAAAGTATTATCTGGCGGCGGGGCTTTCGGTAAATGAGAACGTGCATGTTTATCGGCAAAGTCGGGTGCCGGCACATTCGGAGCTGTGTTGGATTTTGAATTGTGTAGCGACGATGGGGGAGATGGGGCGGATGACGCAGTATAAGGAAAAGTCGGAGGGAAAAGCGTCGTGCAACGTGGGGATTTTTGACTATCCGGTGTTGATGGCGGCGGATATTTTGCTGTATTCGGCGACTTATGTGCCGCTGGGGGAGGACCAGTTTCAGCATATTGAACTGACGCGGAACTTGGCGGAGAGGTTTAATCGGCGGTTTGGTGAGGTGTTTACAGTGCCGGCAAGTACGCGGGAGCAGGTGGAGTTCATGGGGCTGAGCGAGGGGGTGAGGATTCGGGACTTGGTGAACCCGGAGAAGAAGATGAGCAAGTCGACGGCGGCGGAGGGGTCGAAGATTATGCTGGATGACGTGCCGGAGCGGGCGGCGAAGAAAATTATGAGTGCGACGACGGATTCGTTTGGTGAGGTGCGGTTTGATATGCACGAGCGGCCGGGGGTGTCAAATCTTTTGCAAATCGAGGCGCTGGTGATGGATACGCCGCTTAAGACAGTGGTGGCGACTTGGGAGGGTGAGACGCGGTATGGCGAGCTGAAGAAGAAGGTGGCGGAGAGTGTTTCGGCGATGCTGGGAAATTTTCAGGAGAGATTGGCGGAGATTACGGATGCGGAAGTATTGGCGCTGTTTGAAGAGGGGGAGAGGTATGCGAATGAGGTGGCGGGGGCAAAACTGCGCGAGGTACAAAAGGTTGTTGGGCTAAGATGATACGGACGGGGAAAAAGTTTAGCAAACCGGAAATGTCGCGCGTGATTAATGGCGACGTGGTTTTGGAGGCGCCGGAAGAGAAGCCGGAGAAGGTACGGTTGGATGTGATGATGGCGGGGATTTATAAGAGTTATAATCGGTCGACTTTGCAGAAGTTTATTCGGAAGGGGTTTGTGAAGGTGGACGGAGAGTTGTGCGTGAAGCCGAATGTGAAGTTTCTTGACGGGGTGAAGATAGATTTGGTGGTACCGGAGGAGCAGAAAAACGCCGATTTGGTGCCGGAAACGATTTATGAAGATGAGAATGTGCTGGTGGTGAACAAGCCGGCGGGGCTGTTGTCGATGGCGAAGGGGGAATATTGTCCGGAAAAGACTTTGATGGATTATGGGCTTTTGGTGCATCGGTTGGACCGGGACACATCGGGGGTGGTGATTCTAGCGAAGGAGCCGGAGTTGCAGACGTTTCTGCGCCGGCAATTTCAGGAGCGGAAGACGCATAAGACGTATGTGGCGGTGGTGGAGGGGCGACCGAGGCTTGATGCGGCGCGGATTGATTTGCCGATTGCGCGGGATTATAAGCGGCCGACGACGTTTCGGGTGGAGCCGGGGGGCAAGGAGTCGGAGACGTTTTATAAAGTTCTAGAGTCGGACGGGGCGCATTCTTTGGTGGAGCTTCAGCCGACGACAGGACGGACGCATCAACTGCGGGTGCATATGAAATATTTGGGGCACCCGATTGTGGGGGATGTGATTTATGGAAACGAGCCGGCGGAGCGGTTGATGCTACACGCACGGGCACTGGAAATCACGTTGCCGGGTGGGGAGAGACGAATTTTTGAGGCGGAAACGCCGGAGGAATTCAGGGAGTTTTTGCGGGATGGGAGCGTGGTTAATGATTCCGGTGAAACAGGGGTAGAGTGATGTTTTTTGACGATGTGAGTGAAATACCGGAAATTGCGCGGAAGGTGGGGACGGCGATTTTTGTGGTGCCGGAGGTCGATGCGGTGGCGGTGCCGGGGGCGATAGTGGTGGAGCCGGAGGGGCGGGCGACGATTACGATAGACCAGGTGCGGGAAATGTTGGCAATGCTAACGACGAAGCAATTGACGGATAGGTTTGTGCTGATACGGCCGGCGGATAAACTGGGAGAGGAGGCGGAGAATGCGATTTTGAAGGGGCTGGAGGAGCCGAGAGAGAGGGTGCATTTTGCGTTAGTGACGGATTCTTTGTCGGGGCTGCTCCCGACAATTCGGTCGCGGGCGGCGATTTATGTGCTGAGGCGGGAGGGGGATGACAGGATGATTTTGGCAGATGAGAAAATCAAGGCGCTGGCGAAAGAGCTGTTGGTGGTGAAGCCGGATGGAGTGGTGGTGCTGGTGGAAAAGTTGACCAAGAAGAAAGATGGGGTGCGAGCGTATGTGTTGGCGGTGCTTGCGGTGGCGGTGGAAATGGCGTATAAATCGTATCTTTTGACTGGTAAAATGGCGTTTGTGCGGAAAGTGGAGCATCTGGTGGCGGTTTATGAGGCGGTGGCTTTGAATGGGAATATAAAGTTGCAAATTATTGCGGGGCTGGTATAATATAGATATGGTATCGGTTTTGATAATCATGGTATTTTGTGTGGGGGTAATACTGTTTTTCCCGCTAGAGCCGAGGCCGAAGAAGGTGGAGGAGAGGTCACCGAAGTACAAAGCGCAGATGAAAAAGTTGTGGCAGGTGGCGCAGACTTCGATGAAAGAGCGGAAGCCGTTTCGGGCGGAAAAGGCGCTTCTCACGATTTTGAAGTTTGATGAGAAAAATGCGGCGGCGTATAACCGGCTGGGGATTTTATATGCGAAGAGCCAGAAGTATGAGATGGCGGTGGAGTGTTTTGAGATTGCGCAGTCGCTAGATAATAATCCGGCGTCGATTCATAATGCGGGGCTGATTTATTTGGAGATTGGGGAGTTTGAGAAGGCGGAGATGGCGTTTTTGCAGGCAATTGAGCTGGAGGGTGACGTGCCGGCGAGATATATGGCGCTGGCCAAGGCGGAGGAGAAACTGGGACGGACGAAGAAAGCTACCCAGGCGCTCGAAAATGCTTATGAACTGGACCCGAGCGTGTCGACGCTCCGGCAGATTTTGGCGATTTATGAGGCGACGGGGGATGAGGAGGCGATAGCGGCGACGACGGCGAGAATCGAGGAACAAGTGGCGCGAGAGACGCGGGTGAAGAACCGTAAGGCGATGCGGGCGGCGCGGGCTGAGGCGCTGAAGAAGGCACGAGCGGCGAAGGTTGAGAAAACGACGGCGAAAACGACGGTGCCAAGCAAAAAGTCAGTGCAAATTCAGACTCCGAGTGCCGGTGTGAGAAGAAAAAGAATTTAAGGCTACCCAAAAAATGAAAAGTGTGGTAGAATAGATTTAGAGTTTGGTTTGTGCCGCGATAGCTCAGTTGGTAGAGCGCATCCATGGTAAGGATGAGGTCCCGGGTTCAAATCCCGGTCGCGGCTCCATTTTTGTGTGCAGGATAGAAAGTTTGGCACGGTCGTTGATTTGTTTTGTGGTAAAATATAAGTATGAATAAGTTGGTAAAACGGGGATTGTCTGCGTATAAGATTTTTCTCAAGAATAAACTGGTGGCGTCGATTATGATGCTGTCGTCTGGCATTATGATGTTTATTGCGGCGCTGAATGGCAAGGGCAATGACGTGTATTCTTTGCCGATTCTAATTACCTCACTGGGCACGGCCTTGACGCTTTTTGCGACGTATAGATTTGGCTACATCAAGGCGGGGTATGATAGAACAAAGAGGGGTTCTAATGAGGATAGAGAGGTGCGTAAGAGAGAGCTGTGGTTGCAAATTGGTGAAGTGATGGTTTATATGGTGGTAGCTGGGCTGGGGGTGTTCTTGCTGTCAAACCAAGGATTTACCAATAAAGTGCTGAACTTGATGGCAGGATTTTTTACGACACTAAATGGCGTGCTTAATGCGATTAGCGAATATAAAAGCCGTGAAAATAAGGATTTTCGGTGGAAGTTTGTGCTGATTCTGATGGTGTTTGAACTGATTTTGGGGCCGTTTTTTATCATCAATTCCGATTCGGTTGACATCAACGGCTACATTATCATGGGGGTATTAACTGTTGTGGCGGGAATGGTTGAAATCATTTCAGCTGCGACGCGAGAGAATTTGAAGGGGACCGTGAATGATGGTAAAGAGATTGTGCGGATTATGAAAAATGGTACGAATGAGAAATAGGGTGATTTTGGGTGATTTTTGAAAAAATGTGATATAATAATAATAGACGTGCTGGAATCGTCTAGTGGCAATGACAAGAGACTGTAAATCTCTCGCGCTTCGCGCTTCGTAGGTTCGAGTCCTACTTCCAGCACCATTTTTGTTGTTAAAATCGCTTATCTTGGCGTTTTTCCTCGTTCGCTCGTCCATTAGACGCGCTTCACTCGGAGAAAACACCAATCTAAGCGATTTTACCTAACAAAAATATTCAAAAACAGGACATCGAATCTCGCTACGCTCCAATCGAGTCCTACTTCCAGCACCATTTTTTTGGGTTAAAAGCCGGCATCTCGGCATTTTTTCGTGCTCGCTCGTCCATTAGACGCACTTCGCACGAAGAAAATACCAATCTGCCGGCTTTTAATCTCAAAAAAACAGAGGTTGGGGGTAGGACGAGAATCGTAGGTTCGCCCTTTCAAAATGATAATGGTTATGGTATAATGAGGGGCAAGGAGAATATATGGCTACAAAAAAAGTTAGTAAAAGCAAAAAAGTAAGTAAAAAGGCGGACTATCGGAAGCCGGGGTGGGCAAAGAATGTGGTGATTGGGATTTTGATGGCGGCGATTGTGTGCGTGACGATGGCGTTTGTGACGACGGTGTATTTCATGAGAGGGCGTGCGATAACTGATGAACAGGCAACGTACCTTGACGTGTTTCCGGAGTTGGCGCGGAATGTGGCGGAGAACTTAAATATATTGGACGATAAAGATGAGGTGGTACGAATGACTGGGTATGGGAGAGCGGAAGAGGATGGGCATTTTTACATTGATTTTGAGTATGCAGAAGTCGTAGACGGGGTAGCAAATTGCGAGACTAAACATGGTAGAGTATATATCGTGGAAGATGCAGAGCGGCCGGGGGCGTGGGGCTATGCTTATACGTACGATTAGAATGTAGGGCTTGAAAAATCTCCGCGGAGGGCGGAGATTTTTGATAATTTGTGGTATAATGGAAGAAAAGGAGCGTAAAATGTTTGATTTGAGTGGAAAAGTGGCGGTGGTGTCTGGGGCATCGTCGGGGTTAGGGCAACAGATGGCGTTGGCGTTGGCGCGACAGGGGGCGTCGCTCGCGATTTTGGCGCGGCGAATGGAGAGGCTGGAGGAGTTCAAGCCAAAACTGATTGAGGCGGGGGCTGGTAAAGTGGAAGCGTATCAATGTGATGTGACTTCGACCGAGAATATTGATGAGGTGGCGACGAAAGTCGAGAAAGAGTTCGGACGGGTGGATATACTACTTAACTGTGCAGGGGCGTCGAAAGACAAGGGGGTGCTTGAGATGACGGACGAGGAATGGGATTTTACCATCGCGACGGACGAGACGTCGGTGTTTAAGATGACGCGGGCGTTTGCCAATATTATGAAGAAGAATAATTACGGGCGAATTATTAACATTGCGTCGATGTATGGGTTAGTGGGAAACACCGAGATTCATACGGTGGCGTATCATGCGTCGAAGGGGGCGGTGGTGAACTTTACGCGGGCGGTGGCGGCAGAATTGGCGACGTCGGGGATTACTTGCAATGCGATTTGCCCAGGGTATTTTGAAACGGAACTAACTAAGGCGGTACTGGATACGCCGAAGTTTCAGGAATTTGCGAGGATTCATGTGCCGATGGAGCGGTATGGGAAGCCGGGGGAGCTGGATGCGGCGGTGGTGTTTCTCGCATCCGAAGAGGCGTCGTATGTCACCGGTTTGATTATGCCGGTCGATGGCGGATATACTGCTATTTAACCCTATGAACTTTTCTTTTAAAAAAGAAAAGTTCAACAAAAGAAAATTAATGTGAAATTTGAAACGAAAGTGAATTCCGTTTCAAATTTTAAAAAAGATTGGAGGATATTATGAAAACTAAGTATGACGGGACGAAGACTTATGAGAATTTGAAGAAAGCATTTGCGGGGGAGAGTGAGGCGCGAAACAAATATACGTTTTTTGCGTCGAAGGCGAAAAAAGATGGGTATGAGCAGATTGCGGCGATTTTTACGGAGACGGCGGATAATGAGAAAGAACACGCTAAGATGTGGTACAAGGAACTGCATGGTGGGGTGGTAGAAGATACGGAGACGAACCTTGAGGCGGCAGCGGACGGTGAAAATTATGAGTGGACGGATATGTATGCGGAGTTTGCGGAAGTAGCGCGGGAGGAAGGTTTTTCGGAACTCGCGGAGAAGTTTGAGGGGGTGGCGGCGATCGAAAAGTCACATGAGGAAAGATACCGGAAGCTACTTGTGAATGTGCGGGAAAAGAAGGTGTTTTCGAAAGATGGGGATGCGATATGGGTATGTCGGAATTGTGGGCATATTGTGGTAGGAAAAACAGCGCCGGAAGTATGTCCTGTATGTGCGCATCCGCAGGCGTATTTTGAAATCAAGGCAGAGAACTATTAAAAATGGAGCCGTGAGCCAGGTTTGAACTGGCGACCTGCCGCTTACAAGGCGGCTGCTCTACCAACTGAGCTATCACGGCACCTCAGGTTAAATTATAGCATACTATCTTGAAATGTGCTATAATTTTTTTATGGAAATAATTTTAGGTGCGATGGGGGTAATAATAATTGGTCTATTGGTGGCCGTGATAGTGCTGATTTTGAAACGGCCGATGGGAGGGGGCGAAAATTATAAGGAGATGAGCGAGCGGTTGGTACGGATGGAGGGGGAACTACTCAAGGTGAATCCGGAGATCGACCGGAACTTTCGGGAGAACCGGAAAGAGATTGCGGAGAATCTGGAACGGATTCAGACGAGTAATGAGAAGGGACTAGAGCAGGTGCGGTCGAGTAACGAGAAAAGTCTAGAGACGCTAAGGGCTGGGAATGAGAAGAAGCTGGAGGAGATGCGCGAGACGGTGGACGAGAAGCTGAAAGCGTCGGTGGAGAAGCGGTTTAATGAGAGCTTCAAGACGATTTCTGAGCAACTTTCGCAGGTGTATAAGGGGCTAGGGGAGATGCAGACTTTGGCGACGGGGGTGGGGGACCTGAAAAAGGTGATGGAAGGGGTAAAGACGCGGGGAATTTATGGTGAGGTGCAACTAGGTTCGATTATCGAGGATACGCTAAACAAGACGCAGTACGAGGAGAATATCGCGACGAAGCATGGGTCGAGCGACCGGGTGGAGTTTGCGGTGAAAATGCCGGGGAAAGAGATGGATGTGTTTTTGCCGATAGATTCGAAGTTTCCGGTGGAGAATTATTCGCGACTTCTGGCGGCGTACGACAAGGGGGATAAGGCGGAGATAGAGAAGTTTGCGAAGGCGCTGGCGACGGACGTGAAGGAACAGGCGAAGAAGATTTCGACGAAGTATCTAGATCCGCCGGCGACGACGGATTTTGGGATTATGTTTGTGCCGACGGAGTCGCTGTATGCGGAGATTCTGAGGATACCGGGGCTGGCGGATGAGGTGCGGCAGAAGTTTAATGTGTCGATCGTGAGTCCGTCGACGTTGCCAGTGGCACTAAATGGGCTTTTGATGGGGTTTCGGACGGTGGCGATTGAGAAGCGATCGGCGGAAGTGTGGCAGGTACTGGGGGCGGTAAAGGCGCAATTTGGCAAGTTCGGAGATTTGCTGGAGGGGGTACAGAAGAAACTGGTTGAGTCGGCGAATAAAATCGAGAGTGCCAAGACGACTTCGCGGCAGATTGAGCGAAAGTTAAAAACGGTGGAGGAGCTGCCGGTGAAGGAGTCGGTGAAGCTGATTGGCGAAGTGAAAAGCTAGAGGAGCAGAAAGCTAGGCCTAAGGTAGACTAAAATCTATATTACAACACACTTACGTTAGTTTGTCAGTGGCATTAGAAAGTGCGGAGTTTATCAAAGGGGAAGAGTCGGAGCATAACTGGGCCGATGATGCGGCAGTAGGGAATGGTGCCGAGGCCGTTGCGGGAGTCCCAGGAGTTGGAGCCCTCACGGTTGTCGCCGGAGACGAAAAGCTCGCCGGCAGGGACGATGGTATCGACTTCGCCGGAGGTATGCTCTTTCGGGCCTTCAGTGGCGGAAACGCGCCACTGGGCGTCATAGACAAATCCGTCGGGGTGCTCGTCATTGTAAATCTTCATGACGCCATCTTTGACGGTGACGCGTTCGCCGGGGAAGGCGATGACGCGTTTGATGATGTACTGGTCGCTGATGTTCTCAGGGGTAGTGCAGGTCATAGGGTTTTCGACGCCGGAGGCCTTGAACTCTTTGGCGGCTTCGCTATCTTCGTTCATGAAGACAATAATTTGTCCGCGATCAGGGACATATTCTTGGCCTAGAAAGTGTGCCCAAGAGACGGCGGCGCGATTGACGATGACGCGATCGTCATTTTGCAAAGTGTTTTCCATGCTGCTACCGACGACGTTGTAAGAACGGTAGATGTAGGTATTGAGAAACATAGTGCAAAGAACGATTGTCACTACGAGGCCAATGAGGCCAGCGATATCTTTGACAAGAGGGTGTTTTTGAAAAAAAGTTGGTTCCACTAAATAATTATAGCATGATTTTAAACTTTTATTAAGTTTTTTGATATAATATAGAAGTATGGCAGACTATGTTTTAGCTAGAAAATCGAGAAATATTGCGTCAAATGCGGTGCACGTGCTGTTGAATATACTACTTGGAATGGGGGCAGTGCTGGTGACGGTGTTTAGCGCGAGTCCGGTGCTAGGGGTAGTGCTGGTGTTGATGTCAAAGTGGCGAGTGTTTGCGGTGCGACGGAGATACTTATGGTTAAACATCAAGTCGAACTTAGTGGACTTGATTGTGGGGTTGTCGATAGTGTTTTTGGCGTATTCGGCGGGTGGGTCGCTGATGCTGGTGGACGGGATTTTGATTGTGATTTATGTGGTGTGGCTACTCTTTATCAAGCCGCTATCATCAGAGAATGCAAATTTGGTGCAGTCGCTTTTTGCGGTGTTTCTCGGAATTTCGGCTACGACGCTTGCGACGGCGTATTTGAATCCGGTGGTGCCGGTGTGTTTGGCGTTTTTGATTGGCTATGCGGCGAGTCGACACGTGTTGGCGCAGGCGGGGGATGGGGATTATACGCTGACGACGTTGGCGTGCGGGCTGGTGTTTGCCGAGGTGGCTTGGCTGTGTAATGTCTGGGGGATTGTTTATCCGATCGAATGGCCGGGGCTAGAGACTGGCATTATTGTGCCACAATCAGCGATTATATTGACGATTTTTGCATTTGTATATAATTATGCGAGGAGAGCAATGGTGAAATACCAAGAAGACTTTCGGTTTTCGGACATTGCAATCCCGGTGATATTTGGGATTACATTGGTGCTGGTGATTGTATTAGTATTCAGTCCAGCGAGATATAACGTATAAAAAGAAAGGAGAAAAATGACAAAAGAAAATGAAGAAGTAAAGGGGGAGCTAGCGGAGACAACGGAAGCCAAGGAGGGTGCAGTGGAGACAAAAAAAGAAGCGGAGAAAGTGGGTGAGGCGAAGGTGGAGAAAAAGGATCTGAAAGAGGAATGCGTGAAAGAACGAAAAGGCGGTAGTACGTTGGCGATTATACTGTCGTTGATTGCGATAGTGTTGTCGGGGGCGAGTGCGGTGTTTGCGTATCTTAGTTATGATAAGGCGAACACGCCGCTGACGATTCTTTCGGGAACGGACGGGAATGCGGCGAATTTTGTAGAGGGGTCGATTGCGGAAGTGGCGGAGAAGGTGAGTGAGAGCGTAGTGTCGATTGTGACTTCGACGAAGGCGACGAGTTATTTTGGGCAAAGCTATACGGGGTCGGCTGCGGGGACGGGGATTATCGTGACTGAGGACGGGTATATTTTGACGAATAAGCACGTGATAGACGGGGCGTCGAAGATTTCGGTGGTATTGGATGATGGGACAACGTATGAGGGGGCTGAGGTAGTGGCGGTAGATCCTTTGAATGATGTAGCGTTTGTTAAGATTAAGGATGTGTCGGGACTAAAACCGGCGACGCTAGGGGATTCCAAGACAGTGACGGTGGGGCAACAGGTGATTACGATTGGAAATGCGCTAGGGCTTTACCAAAATACGGTGGCGTCGGGTATTGTGTCAGGGACAGGACGGTCACTGACTGCGACGGATTCGACGGGGTCGATGGCTGAGAAGCTGTCCGATATGATTCAGACGGATGCGGCGATTAACTCGGGGAACTCGGGCGGGCCGTTGGTGAACGCGGCGGGGGAAGTGATTGGTATCAATACAGCGACGTCTTCGTCGGCGGAGAATGTGGGGTTTGCGATTCCAATTGCGTCGGTGAAAGGGATGCTTTCGCAGCTGATCGAGTCAGGCAAGGCGTCGCGCGCGTATATTGGGGTGTATTCGTCGCAGATTACGTCAGACATGGCAAAACAATATAATTTGCCGGTGACGGCGGGGGCGTATCTTTATAGTTCGGGGACCTATTCGGCGGTAGTAAAAGGTTCGGCTGGAGAAAAGGCGGGACTGCGCGATAAAGATATTATTACGGCGGTGAATGGGGTGAAGATTGGCTCGGCGGGGTCGTTGTCTACGTTGATTGGGGAATATAAGCCGGGGGATATAGTGCAGCTAACCGTGATTCGTGAAGGCAAGGAAATTGCGGTGAATGTAACACTCGAGGGGTACAACGCTTAAACTTTCTTTGAAAAAAGAAAGTTTTGGTGGAACAAAAAGTCAGGATGTGCGCCTGACTTTTTGTTTTGATTATAATTAACTGTGAGTTGTGTTGTGGAAAATTGCATTATTGTGGAAAATTTAAGAAATTGGTATTGTTTTTTGTATTATGCTCGTGTATACATGCTTGTATTATACTTTAGTACTTTAAATTAGTCAAGGTTTGACTTTAAAATAGTCAGATTTCAACTTTAAATTAGTCACAAAACCTTCATATTTTGCACCAAATACATCAAGCTCAAGTGCGGTGATTACGGCTAATACAAATGCTTGCGCTGCAGTTGGAGCGACTTATACTTATAGCTATACTGGAGCTGCACAGACCTTTACTGCGCCATGCGAAGGCAAGTATAAGGTCGAATTGTGGGGCGCAGCGGGTGGTTCTTATTCGACTACATTTGCTGGTGGGAAAGGTGG
>CAYNBW010000028.1:0-11353 GCA_964396015.1 uncultured Candidatus Saccharibacteria bacterium
CAGTGATATTGTTAGTGCCAACGGATACGGTCAAATCCTGCGAGGAGAAGGCACTGTTTGCAGGATTGAGGTTTAGCGAGACAAGGTTAGTGGGAATAGTTACGTTGAGGCTGGGCGCTATGGTGACTGAGAAGTCTACGTTGTCAGCATAAGTTGTGGATGCAATGGCAATAGTAGAAAGTAGTGTAATAGCAACTACAGCTAACATATAATATACAGTAGGGCGAAAATGATGCAAAAACGCTATATCTAGCGTTTTGGTATGCTTTGCTACGCTAAATATAGCGTTTCTAGTTGATTTGGTTTGCATGTATGGCATTTGGTACCTCGCTTGTTATATTGCTATTACTCGTGAGACCATCTGTCTATCAGAAAAGGCATCACGAGGTTTATTCTTGCTACAGAACCAATACCGTCAACCGAAATCGCAAAACCGACTACGTTCGAGGATATCAGCCTCATGATGCCTTTACCGCTCTCGAACGTAATACAATAAGTTCTAAATGACGATTTTAAAAAACGATTTCGTAATATTGATTCTGTAGCACTTCCAGTATAGCACGTTTTTTGACGGTTGGGAAGACTTTATTTTTGCGAATTTTGGTTGTGTGTGGGGTTGTTGTTTAAGATTATCAAAAGCATGGAAGCTAATATCCCAGAGGTGAAAAATCTGGAAAAATGCAAGCGAAGAGAGTAAAAATGTGTTATAATCGGTACTGTAATATATGGAGATAATACGATGTTAAAGACTGAGGAAGAATTGCTAAAGAAGTTGTCGATTGCAGATCTGGAGCGGGCGAATGCGTATGCGAAAGATTTGGGACATGGGCTGACAATGGTGCGGACGTTCCCGCAGGGGGTGACGGTGTTTGGGTCGGCGAGGTTGCCACAAGATAATGAATATTGCGTGAAAGCATATGAGCTCGGGGGGATGCTGGCGAAGAATGGACATGCGGTGATTACAGGCGGAGGTCCCGGTATCATGGAGGCAGTGTCGCACGGAGCGTATGAAATCGGTGGGAGGTCGGTTGGGTTTAATATCACTTTGAAGCATGAGCAGTTCCCGAATCCGTATCTGACCGATTGTTTTACGTTTGAATATTTCTTTGCACGGAAGGTGTCGCTAGCGATGGCGGCGAAAGTATTTGTGTTTTTCCCGGGTGGGTTTGGGACGATGGACGAACTGTCGGAGATTTTGTGTCTGATGCAGGAGGGGAAGATGCCAAAGATGCCGGTATTCCTCATCGGCGAGGACTATTGGCGGACGTTTGACGAGGTGATCCGGGAAATGGCGACGCTTCATCTGATTAACGAAAAAGATGCGGAAATCTTTGAGGTGACGGATGACTTGCAGAAGGTGGTGGATGCGGCGAATAAAATCGGGCATCCGAAGATTTCGGAGAACTTCTATGATGGGTTTCGGCAGGCAAGCGAGATAGCCGAAGAAAATGACGGCGAGAAAAGCGCATAGTCTAACGTGTTTGGCGCGATGACCTTATGTTATAACATATTATTTCGGAAAAAGCAAGAAACCAGAGAAAAATAAAGATTAGGTCTACGACCTAATCTCTACAACCCATCGGGGTATAAATTCTAGGTAATATATCCCGTTGATTTTATTTTAGCATAAGTGTATCCAAAAGGCAAGTGTTAAAATGGGCGGGAGAGGGTAAGGGAGGAGCTGGACTCGGCGATGCGGAGGAGCTCGTTGTACTTGGCGATGCGTTCGGAGCGGGAAAGGGAGCCGGTCTTGATTTGCCCGGTGCCGAGGCCGACGGCGAGGTGGGCGATTGAAACGTCTTCGGTTTCGCCGGAGCGGTGCGACATGATGGTGCGGTAGCCGGATTGCTTCGCCATCTTGACAGCATCGATGGTTTCGGAAAGCGTGCCGATTTGGTTGGGTTTAATCAGAATCGCGTTGGCGACGTGCTCTTTAATGCCGCGGGCGAGCAATTCGGTGTTGGTGACGAATAAATCGTCGCCGACGAGTTGTACGCGCTTGCCTAGGCGCTCGGTCAGTTCGCGCCAGTGAGTCCAGTCGTTTTCGGCGAGACCATCTTCGATGGAAACTAACGGATAATTGTCTACTAGCCAAGTGTACCAGTTAATCATATCCTCGGCGTTTTTCCAGTCGCCGTTGGTTTTGAGAGTGTAGTGGCCGTTTTTATAGGGATCGTCGGGGAAATCGCCGGAATCATCATCCGCGCTGGCATTCTGGTCCGGAGCGTCGTAGAACTCGCTGGCGGCGATGTCCATTGCTACGCAAATGTCGCTACCAAAATTGTAACCAGCAGCGTCAACCGCTTGGCGGATGCAATCGAGTGGCTCGTTGTCGCCCTCGCGGACACGGGGAGCATAACCACCTTCGTCGCCGACGGTGGTGGGATAGTCACGATCGGATAACACCAAGCCGAGCTTGTGAAAAACCTCTGCACCCATACGGACGGCTTCGTCGATAGTACCGGCGGAGCGGGGGATAATCATATATTCCTGAAAATCTGTCGCCCAAGCGGCGTGGGCACCACCATTCATCACATTCATCATGGGCATGGGTATGGACATTTCCTTTTCGGTGCCGGCGAGTTCGGCGACGTAGCGATAAAACGGCATCCTATACGAGCGGGCGACGGCTTTGGCGGTAGCCAGCGAAACTGCTAAGATGGCGTTGGCGCCAAGGGCGGATTTATCGGCGGTGCCATCGAGGTCGCGCATAATATTGTCCACCGTTTGCTGGTCGGCAGAGTTGCCGACCAAACAGTCGCGGATTTTGGAGTTGATATTCCAGACGGCTTTCGACACGCCTTTGCCGCCGAAACGAGTCTGGTCGCCGTCGCGTAATTCTAGTGCCTCGCGCGAGCCGGTAGAGGCGCCGGAAGGAACGGAGGCACGGCCGTAGCCACCATTTTCGAGAAAAACTTCGGCTTCGACGGTAGGATTGCCCCGCGAATCGAGAATTTGGCGGGCTTTGATTTCTTTGATCGTATTTTTTTCTGCATTATTCATACATTTTATTATAGCAAAAATATAAAACTTGTGTTAAAATAAACATAAGAATTATTTAATGAGGAGTTTTGTATGAACGAAAATCCTGAGGGAACCCCGAACCCGTTGAACCCGGCTCCCGAGGCGAGTACGCCGCAATTTGAGGAGGTGGGGATGACGGAATTCGCCGAGGCGGGTGACGCGGGAGCGCCAGTTGACCCGATGGTAGAATCTTTGGCGGGACCGGCTGGAGATTTCATTGAGACGCCAGCGCCAGAGATGAAGGCTGAGGCGGTAGAGCAGGCAGTGCCGACTGGAGCGGCGATGCCACCGATGCGCCCGGCGCCAAACCGGATGCGCAGGATGCAAAGTCGAGCGGTGGTAGACCCGATGATGCGGCCACGGGGGCGGGCGGGGGCGATGCATGAACCAGGGGCGGTGACAGGGTCGGAAGTGGCGCAGCGACCAATGATGACACGCGAGCCGGAAATGATGCGAGAATCGGAAATGGACCCGGTGCAAGAGTCGAGGATTTTGTCGATGATTGAGGAAGGGCCGGACGATGCGCCGATGCGCGAGACGGTAGTCGAGCAGGAAACGGTAGCGCGGTCAGTACCGATGGACGATTGGGAGACGAAAAATTCGATAGTCGAGCCAAAAACGGGTAAAAAGTCAAAGAAGGGGTTGGTCGTTGGTGCAGTGATACTGCTTTTGGTTGCGTTGGTCTGCGGCGTGGCGGCGGCAGTGATGTTGCTGATGCCGAAGGGCAATGACAGAGTAACTGCAGCAATCAACAAAGCGCTTGAGAATGGATTACCGTCAATCGTCCGAGTAAATGGTGATATTACGGTGACGCCGACAGAGGGAGAGATATCAAAAATAAGCGTGGGGTTAGACGGAACGTTCGATCTTAAAACCAAAATGAGCAAGGCAAATGCAGAAGTAACCGCTAACCTGAACGGAGGCGACAGCGTAAACTTTGAATTTGACGAGTTGCAAGACAAGGACGGTGACACCTTTATCAAACTTAGCGGAGTGACTGGGTTGCCAGATAGTTTAAATATGACGACGAATAAGCTAGAAGCTAGCGTAGAAACGACTACAAATTGCACGAACGGAACGAATTGCGCCAGTACTGGAGTGGCAGTTAGTTTGGGAATGCTCGGGCAAGTATTGCAGACTATCGATGGACAATGGATTATGATACCAAATACCACTTCGGGGACTGACTTTACCAAGCAACTAGATACGTTGGGACTACAGAATAACCCTAGTGCGTGTATTTCCGGTGTAATGGCATCGTTATCAGAATACGGCAAAGATATTGCGCAAGAATACCGGAAGAATCCATTCATTACTTATTCGACGGATAGTTTGAAAATTGCAAAGAAGAAAAATGCCCTCTACCGTATCGATTTTGACAAGGACAAAATGGCGGCGTTTATCAATGGAATGTCGAACTCTGGGTTTTTGAATGCACTAAATGCATGCACGAATCAGGTTGCGACAAACGGCAAGACGTCGGCGAGCGAGCTGAAGGAGATTTTTGCGGACTACCCGACGGTGTACGTGGAAATCGACGACAATAATAACTTCACGCGAGTGTATTTTGCGGCGGAGATGGCTGGGGATGGCTCGAATGTGATGGCAGATTTGGCGTTGTCGTATCCGGCCAAAATTGAGGTGACTGGTCCGGAGGAATATCTGGACCTTTCGACGCTGATCTCGAATGCGATGGTGGAGTTTATGAACGGGCAGGCGAATAATGCGGACAACACCAGCGGTACCAGTAATACCAGTAATACGACGGAAGTAATCGAGATTACGTTTTAGGTGAGTGCTAGCGGGCGGCTTGCCCGCTAGCCTTGACATTTAGCGGAAAGTGTGATATAATTAAAGTATGAATGAGGCACTAAAACAAAAACTTGCGAAACTCCCGGTGGCGCCGGGAGTTTATTTTCATAAAAACGAGGCGGGGGAGATTATTTATGTGGGGAAGGCAGCGGTACTCAGAAACCGGGTGCGGCAATATTTTCAGAAGTCGGTAAAAGACCCAAAAACCGAGGCGCTGGTGCGGGAGATTTTTGATACGGACTGGATTGTGGTGGACACCGAGATGGATGCGCTGTTTCTCGAGAGCGAGATGATTAAGCGGTACAAGCCACGGTGGAATATACTGCTACGCGACGACAAGACGGTGTCGTATGTGCGGATCGATATGAAGTCAGAGGTGCCGTACGTGTCGTTTACGCGGACGCCGATGGACGACGGGGCGCGGTACGTGGGGCCGTTTTATGGTAAGTCGGCGGTGGAGCGGGCGGTGCGGGTGCTCCGGCGGGTGTTTCCGTATTATATTAAGCCATACGACGGGAAGAAGACGCTGGATACCGACCTGGGGCTGACGCCGGGGATTGAAGTGGGGCGGAGTGTGCCGGCAGATTACAAGCGGAATTTGCGGAAGTTGATTCGGTACCTTGAGGGGGACCGCAAGAAGTTGATGCGGGAGCTGGAAAAGACGATGCGTGAAGAAGCGGAGGCGGGGCGGTATGAGTTGGCGGCGGAGGCGCGGGATCAGCTGTTTGGACTGAAAGAATTGGGGCGGAAAATTGTGTTTTCGGACAAGGAGTTTCTGGATATTTCGTCGGATCAGGCGCTGGTGGAGCTACAAAAGATACTGGGACTCTCGCGACCGCCACGGCGGATTGAGGGGTATGACATTTCACATCAGGCGGGGACGAATGCGGTGGGGAGTATGGTGGTGTTTATCAACGGGACGGCGGCGCGGAACGAGTACCGAAAGTTTCGGCTGCGTACGCAAAGTGCGGATGACCTGAAAAATATGGTGGAAGTATTGACGCGACGGTTGAAACATACGGAGTGGGAGTATCCGGATTTGATTATTTTGGATGGCGGTAGCACACAAGTAAACGCCGTGTTGCCACTAGTAGAGCCACTCGGGATACCGGTGGTTGGGCGCGACAAGTCTGGGAGTCATGCGAAATCGACGGGAGTGAAGCTACATATTGATGGACGAGGTGTCGTGCCGGTCGCTCGTGGTTCACACGTGGCGAGGCTAATTGCGCGGGTGGATGAAGAGGCACATCGGTTTGCAATCACTTATCACTCTTTACTGAAACGCAAATCTATGCTAAAGTAGTAGTAGGAGTTAGATTTTATGGAAATAGGAAATTTTCTACAGGTTTTGACACTGGTGTCGGCGGTGCTGACGATTATTTTGATTTTACTGCAACAGCGGGGGGCGTCACTGGGGGCGGGGTTTGGTAGCTCGGGGGAACTATACACCAAGCGACGAGGACTGGAAAAGTCGCTGTTTGTGACAACAGTAGTGTTTGCGGTGATTTTTGTAGGGTCGATTTTGGGGCTACTGTTGATTCCGGCATAGTATGGTAAATGCAATTAAAAAACGTGGGCAAAAGTTTGTGCGAAAATTTTCGCGGGCGTCGGCGAAAGCGAGCGCGGAAAGCAAGGAGCATATCAAGGAGAACTTGTTTCGGCGGATTTCGCACGTGCGGGGGATTCGGCTGTTGATTTTGGAGTGGGGGCTTTTGATTGCGGCATTGTTTATGCTGGGAGTGGCGCAGGCAATATGGTTTACTACTTCGTATGAAGAGGAGGTTTTTGTGAATGGCGGGACGTATGCCGAAGCAACGGTGGGGAGGGTAAATTCGATGAACCCGCTATTTGCCACGACGACGAGCGAAAAAGTGCTGTCTGAGTTGATGTTTGCAACACTGGTGGGGGTGGACTACTCGGGACATCCGGGACCAGAGCTGGCCGAGTCGGTGGTGTCGGATGCGAGCGGGAAAGTTTGGACGATGAAGCTGCGCGAGGGGCTTTTGTGGTCGGATGGGGAGCCTTTGACGGTGGATGACGTGATGTTCACGGTAGAGTTGATTCAGAATCCGGCGGTGAATACGATTTATGGGGCGAACCTAGAGGGGGTGAAGGCGAGCGTAAACGAGCAGGGAGAGGTGGTGTTTACACTCTCGGCGGGGTATGCGGATTTCTTGTCGGCGCTTGTGATACCGGTGGTGCCAAAGCACGTTTTGGCGGATGTGCCGGTAAAGACTTTGGTGGAGGCGGAGTTTTCGACTACGCCGGTGACGTCGGGAGCGTTTTTCTTTAACGCAGTGCAAACTACGACAACGGAAGGAGAAAACACATATTATCTATCAGCAAATCCGCTGTATTATCTGGGGCGACCAATGGTGAATAGTTTTGCGGTGCATACTTATGCGGATAAGGATGCCGTGATGGCGGCGGTGAACGCGGGTGCGGTGACGGCGACGGCGGAGTTGTCAGGGGCGGAAGCGCACGAAGTGTCGAATCCGGCTTTTGCAGTGAACGAAAGTGCAATTAATTCAGGCGCATTTGCATTCTTTAATACCTCGAATGAGGTTTTGAGCAATGTAGAGATGCGGCGAGCGATTCGGCAGGGGATTAATGTGGCGGCACTACGCGAAAAAGCGCCGGGGACTAATGCGCTGGATTATCCGTTGCTCGCGTCGCAGATTAAGCTGTCGAGCTATCCGGCTTTGCCGGAATATGATTTTGAGGCGGCGCGGACGAAGATAGCGGAACTGGCGAATGGTCGTGAAACGAGGATAAACGTTACGACGGTAGATTCGGGGTATTTGCCAGAAGTAGCGGCAGCATTGGTAGAACAACTGCGGGCGCTAGGGATGGAGAGTGATGTAATAACGTACGCGGAGTCACAAGATTTTGTGGCGAGCGTGCTTTCGAAACGGAATTATGCGATTTTGCTGTACGAGACGCCGCTAGGGTCGGATCCGGATTTGTTACCATATTATCATTCGTCGCAGACGGGGTCGGCGGGGCTAAATCTATCGAATTATCGGAACACTTTGGTGGACGATTTGCTGGTGGGGGCGCGGGAGACTTTGGAGCCGGCGCTTCGAGCGCGAAAATACGAGTCATTTTTGAATTACTGGGTGAACGATGTGCCGGCGGTTGGGATTTATCAAGGCGTTTTGACGTACGTGCGAAATGTGGGGGCGAGGGCCTATGGCGATAAGGTGCATTTGGTGACTGGAATAGATCGGTTTTCGGATGTGACGGAGTGGGCGGTAAGCCGGGGAGTGCGGAATAAGACGCCGTAGGGGTTTGGGTGGTGGCGGTATTATGACTAGTCTCTGCTCGCCTGACGGCGAGCAGACCTGCGGGCGTCGGCTCGAAAAAAGTAAAATAAATTTTACTTTTTTGCTCGCCTCCTACGCAGGGCGAACTAACGTTCGCGACTAGTCAAGGCGCACCAGAAAAATAAAAATAAGACCCTTTGGGTCTATTTTTATTTTTCTGGTGCGCCTGACTAGACTCGAACTAGCACAGCCGTGAATGTGGCCACTACCACCTCAAGGTAGCGTGTCTACCAATTCCACCACAGGCGCATATATATATTATAGCACAGATTTTGGAGTTTGGATACATAATCTGGTACTTTGTCTAGATAAAAACTAAAAAGGGCTATTCAAGCGCCGAGACGTGTGTTATAATAAAATGAAATAAGGAGGCAAATGAAAAGAATAACAAAATTTTCGGTGGTTCTGGTTACGCTTGTTTGCGGAGTGTTACTAGGGACAACAAAATTAGATGCCTTTGCGGACGAGAATGAGGAACTCCAGGCGGCGGCGACCAGTATCAGTATTAGTCCGGTGAGCAAGATTTTGCAGATTTCGGCTAATTCGACCTATGAGGACACCTTTAAAGTAACTAACAATAGCGATAGCGACATGAAGTTTGAGGTGTATGCGGCACCATATTCTTACACTTATTCCGAAGCAGACGATTCATACCGGCTAGGATTTAACCGAGACAATAATTACACCCAGATGAAAAGGTGGATTTCTTTTAAGGATGCTAGCGGTAATTTCGTGGAGAAGGCCGTCTTTACGGCAGAGCCAAATGGGGCAATAGAGGTTTCCTACAAGATTACGACCCCAGAAAGCATACCGGCGGGTGGGCAATATGCGGTATTGTTTGCACACACCCTATCTAATAACACAACCTCCAGTGGTATCAAGACCGAAGCCAGTCCGGGGCTAGTCATATACGGGCGCGCTGAAGGTGAAACCAAGGTGGGTAGTGAGATTTCCGGACTAGAAATTTCACAGACCAAGGAAGTTGACGGCGAAACTAAGAATATCATCAACGGTACGGCTAAAGTTAAAAATACTGGTAATGTAGATTTTATGGCTTCAGGGAAACTGAAAGTTTCGGGTATCTTTGGGCAGGTGTTCTATGAGACACCTGCCACTTCGACGAGGGCGCGGACTTCGATTATCCCGGAGTCGGAGTTGCCGATCTCGGATAGTTGGGATGATACGGCGTTCTTTGGACTATTTAGCGTAGAGTGGACGGTGTCAGCGAGCGGAAGTGAGCCACAGACGATTTCTAAATTAATTTTAATTATGCCACCAGTGGTGATCGTAATTATAATTTTGCTATTGACAATTATAATCGTATGGCTTATAATCGTAATTAGGAAGCGCAAAGAACGTCGCGCAAAGTTCATGGTCTAGAACGTGAACGAGAGTGACGTAGCCTAGTGGAGTAGGCGTCTTTGCAGGACCAACATAAAAACATAACATAAAAAAGAAAGTAGAGTATGAAGAGAAAAACAAAACAGGTGTTTGGTGTTCTCGGTTTCGCTGGAGTGATGGCGATGACTGCGTATGCGGTTACCGTGCCAGCGCCGCGAGCGGCTGCCGTGAGCAGTGTAACTGACACAATTCAGGTGCGTGTGGTAGGGGCAGACCCTGAAATGGTCGTCACCACCGAAGAAGAATCCCAGATTGAGGATCCGATTTATAACTTTAAATTGACATATAGTAACGTCGATTTGATTACGACGACCCTGACAAGGCGCGATGCCAATGGGAATGTAATAAGTGAAAATGTAATCTGGCAACACAACGCAGAATTCCAAGCAGGTGAAAAGGATTTTTCGCTCAATTTGGATGAGTACGGTGGGGTGGGATATTACACAATTACTATGCGGGGGATGGGCTACAACGATGTGCCGGTAGAGCGGATTCTAACGGTAGCCTATACCAACGTAGATGCAGATATAGAGACGGGCGATGATGGTGACATCTCGGTAGACGTGAACCCTCCGTCCAGTGAAACGAAGCAAGTAATAATCGAAGTTTACGATGACGATGGCAACCTGGTTAAAACCGAGACAATCGACGATCCGGGGGACAAGGTGGAGGCAGACTTGAGTGATTTGCCGGATGGTAATTACACGATAGTGATAATCCATAAAGATGAGAACGGCAACACTACAGTGACTACTACGACAACGACCATTAAGGATTCGACCGGAACTGGTGGCAGCGTAGAGATTCCAATTGATGACCACGGTGGCCAAACCGATAAAGTGGTGATAACGATCGTCGACAAGGATACCGGTGAAGTAGTCAAGCGAGAAGAGATTGACAACCCTGGCGATTCGGTAAACGTGGACTTTGGCGATCTTGACCCGGGCAATTACGACGTGGTGGTCGACTATTACGATGATCAAGGGAACAAAATTGACAGTACTACAACACCAGTCGTAAAAAGTGACACCAGCGGCAAGGTAGAGCTTGATGTAGTGCCGGAGGTTGATGCGGTAGAAACGATTGAAGTTAATATCTATGATGAGAACGGAGAGTTGGTACGTATAGTAAAAATAGACCCAAGTACGGGAACGGTGTATGTGTACGACGCTGATGGGAATTTGATTGATACGATTCCGAACGGGTATGTAAATGGCAAATTGGTAGTACCAATGGACGGTCTTGCGAGTGGCGATTATACGATTGAAATCGTGTATCGCGATGCAAATGGCAACATTGTGGGCATACCTTACAGCGCCAAGGCCAATTACACAGCTAAGGCCACGCCAGTGCCAGATACGGGGGCGTTCTTCCAGAACCTGAACATTTCGAAAGAAGATTATCTGATTACGGGATTGCTTATCTTCTTCGTGTTCGCTGTGGTAGGATTTGGCATTGTGGCAAGAGGCCGCAGGAATAAGACCAAGGCGCACGCAAGAAAGCGTCGCTAGGCGGTAGTCGGCGACGGGAAGGTTTGAGCCCGTCGCCGGTGTTTGAAAAAGAAAGTTTTGTTTGACAAAAAATCTAGAGTTTGAGAGATAAAAATCGGGCGTCACATAACTGCGAGGACGCCCGATTTTGATGTGGGACTTTCTTTAAAAAGAAAGTCCCAACGAAAGAAATTAGCATGAAAACAAAGTCAGGCACATGTCAGTGGGTGGACTTTTCTTTTAAAAAAGATTATCTATAAGAAATCAAGTACTTTTTTAGATAATTTACGATGAATAAAA
>CAYNBW010000029.1:0-10684 GCA_964396015.1 uncultured Candidatus Saccharibacteria bacterium
CTCTTACCAATGCGGCTGAGATGTTCCTCTGCTGGATGTGTGAAGAGGAAGAAGAGCAGAGGTTGCTTGAGGAAGATGCTGAAGAAGAGGCCGAGGATGCGGATGACGATGACCTGTTTGATGACGAACTGGAGGACGATGACGATTATTAGGGGTTGCTAATTGCAAAACTAATCAAATAAAAATACCTCCCGACCTCTCGGTTGGGAGAACGACTAATTGTCGAATATGCTTCTATTATAGCAAACAATGCCAAAAAATGCAAATTTTTGGCGCGACATCAGATCGAGAGAACAATCTATTCAGGACTCCCGGGACTGGACTCGATTCGAAGAACGAGTCCATCTTTTTGATATGAAAAAAGCCCGAAGGGATTTTGAGTGGCTCCCGCCGTTGGACAAATTTGCGAACTCTGTGGCCTCTTATGATCGTGGCACTCGTTTTTCACTTGCATATTTTCTCTATCAGACAAAACCTCTGTTCTGGCATCTTAAAACATGATAAAATAGAGTAATGAAAATTGGGAAAATCACACCAAACGGTGTCAGTCTAGAAAAACACGAAAACGACACGGTAGTGTTTTTCACCAATTTAGGCTACAATATTGAACTAATTCCGCCTTCCAATACTCCAAAAGCGAAGACTCCGGATTTCATGATGGACGGCAAAGCCTGGGAGATGAAAAGTCCTCAGGGTAAAAGTCGCGTTACTGTTGAACATGCTTTTAAACGTGCGGCCAAGCAATCAGAAAATATCATCATAGATCTAAGACGCACTAAGATACCGACCGATCAGGCAAAAACGGCTTTGGAGAAGTTATTTGGATCGTCAAGACGGGTACGCAATTTAAAGGTTATCACTAGAGAGCAGCAATTGCTTGACTTCAAAAAGTAAGCATGATACAATGTAATTAATGAGGGCGACCTTTTGTCGAAGAGCAAAAGGCCAAGCCCTCAATTTTTTATCCCATCTATTTAATGAAGTATACGCTACTTGAATAATTGGTTCCCGGGACTGGACTCGCACCGAGCGAAGCGAGGTCCGAGTCTGTCTTTTTGATGTTTTTGTGAAACAAAAATGGCTCCCCCGGCCAGACTCGAACTGGCAACCTCGAAGTTAACAGCTTCTTGCTCCACCATTGAGCTACAGGGGAATAACTCTATTATAGCACATTTTGTCAAAATGTGGTAAAATTATATACAGATTTCTATTTTTTAGGTATAGAAAGGAGTATGATGGAGAACCAAGAGCAAAAAACAATTCAAATCGCCGGATCAATCACCGTAGACGAGCTAGCAAACGCTCTCGGTCTTTCTGTGACCGAACTTATCGGCACATTGTTCAAAAACGGCATCGTCGCCACCATCAACCAGCGCCTCGACTTCGAGACCGCCAGCATCATCATCGACGAACTCGGCCTCAAAAACGTCAAGCTCGAAAAGAAAAACACTGCGACTAGGACCAGCGACACTCGCCATCGTGAACTATCCGACCACGCCACCGAACGTCCCCCGGTTGTCGCCATCATGGGCCACGTCGACCACGGCAAGACCACCCTCCTCGACACCCTCCTCCACAAGAAAACCGTCGAAAAAGAGGCCGGCGGCATCACCCAGCACATCTCCGCCTATCAGTTAGACCACGACGGCCGCCTCATCACTTTCCTCGACACGCCCGGCCACGAAGCCTTCGCCGCCATCCGCCAGCACGGCGCCATGCTCACCGACATCGTCGTCATCATGGTCGCCGCCGACGACGGCGTCAAGCCCCAGACCGTCGAGGCCATCAACTTCGCCAAGTCCTCTGGCGCCAAAATCATCGTCGCCATCAACAAAATCGATCGCGAGGGCGCCGACATCGACCGCACCAAGGCCGACCTCAGCACCCATGGCCTCCAGCCCGAGGAATGGGGCGGCGACATCACTATGGTTCCGATTTCCGCCAAGCAAAACCAAAATCTCGACCAGCTCGTCGACATGATCCTCCTGACCGCCGACATCGAGGAGTTAAAAGCTGACACCGACATCCCGGCCGAGGGCCTTGTCATCGAGTCTCACATGGAAACCGGCAAAGGCTCCGTCGTCAACCTCCTCGTCACCGGCGGGGAACTCAAGACCGGCGATTTTATCGTCGCCGGCAAGACTTACGGCAAAATCCGCACCATGCTCGACTGGAAGGGCAAACCCAAGGGCAAAGCCACCCCCTCCACCCCTGTTACCGTCACCGGCTTCAAGGAACTTCCCAACTTCGGCGACCGCTTCACCGAGGTCCAAGACGAAAAAACCGCCAGAAAGCTCGCCCTCTTAAATGCCAACGCCGCTGCCAGCGAATCTGCCAGCGCTAACGTCACTTCGACCGACCTCCTCCGCATGATGAACACCGCCGATAATTCCAAGGTATTCAACGTTATTGTGAAGGGCGACGTCCTCGGCTCGGTGACATCAGTGGTCGACTCTCTCAAAATGATTGACACCCACGGCGAAATCACCCTCAACGTCGTTTCCACCGGTGTCGGCGACATCAACGAAAACGACGTCTACATGGCCGCCGGCGGCGACACGATTATCTACGGCTTCAACGTCAGCGTCCCGGTCAACATCAACAAAATGGCTGCCCGCGATGGCGTGCCCATCCGTACCTACCGGGTTATCTACGAGCTCCTCGACGATGCCAAGCACGAGATGGAAAGCCTCCTCGATGCCGAAATTGTCGAAGAAGACAAAGGCGAACTCAAAGTTCTCGGCGTCTTTCGCACCGAAAAGACCAGCCTCATCGCCGGCGGGGAAATGCTAAAGGGCGACGTAAAGCCCGGTTATCTTGCCAAAGTTATGCGCAATAAGGAAGAACTCGGCGAAGCCGAGGTCACAAGCGTCCAAAAAGAAAAACTCGACGTTCCCACCCTTGTTGCTGGCGAAACCGGCGGTTTAGCTCTCAAAACCACTAGCAAAATCGACCTAAAGATTAACGACCGTCTCCGCTTCTTCACCCGCGAAGCCAAAAAACGCACCTTGTAAGCACAACCGCAATGTGCTACAATTAAACTATGCAGTTTGACGAACAATTTTTACAAGACATGGGGCTGTCCGCCATGCCGGAGAACCAAAAACAAGCCTTTCTCGATTACATTCAGGAAGAGCTCGAAGTCCGTATTGGCGAGCGCATCGCTAAAGGTCTCACCGAAGAACAACTAAAAGAATTCGACCAGCTCGAAACTCCTGCCCAGTCCGCCGAGTGGCTCGAAAAAAATCGCCCCGACTTCCGCGAAATCGTCGATCGCACTATCGAAGAGATGAAGCAAGCCATCATCAAAAATCGTGATAAACTCCTCGCATGACCACTATCACCTTCGAGGATGTTGAATCGGCCCGCTCCGCTTATCAGGCAAAACTTTCAGCCGCCCACAAAACCCGTATTACCGCATTCTTCATTATTTTGGCTATATTTCTCGTCGTAGGACTAGCTATTTTCTTTGCTAATCCCAACCTGCGCAGTTTAATTAATTTTCAAAACGGATTTCCTATCCATGTCATGATGCCAATGATATTCACCATCGGCTTCCCAGTAATTTTTGCTTTAGTTATCAGTACCCTTATCGCACATTTGAAGCACCCCTCCACCAAAGAGCAACAAGCCTATCGCCACGTCTACAAAGCCTATTTCGTCAGCCAACAGCTCCAAAACGTTTTTTCCTCATTAAGGTACGACCATTCCGCCGGTCTTGACTCTTCAGCTCTCTCGAGCACCGGCCTTTTTTATACTGGCGACATTTATCGCTCAAACGATCTTGTCGTGGCTAAGTATAAAGACGTTGATTTCACGCAAGCCGATGTCGACATCAAGAAAAAAGTTAAAGAACGCGATAAAGATGGCAACATCGAAGAACGTATAGTGCCGATCTTTAAAGGGCGCTTCTTCATCTTTGCCTTTCCTAAACAATTCAATTCCGAGCTTATCGTTACCGCTCCTAGTCAACTGAAAATCATCCATCCCGGCAATACGAATCAGCTAGAAACTGAATCCATTGATTTCAACAGGCGCTTCATCACTTACGCAGGGAACGGCCCTGAGGCTTTCTATATTCTGACCCCAGATATCATGGCCAATTTAGAAACTTTAGCCGACCAATATCCTGATCAGTTGTCGCTAGTCTTTACGGGTAATAAACTCTATCTAGCGATTGACGACAATGGCGACGCTTTCGAACCGCCCGCCGATTCCAGCGTGCCGTTAGACGAAAAGCACGAGCTCTCTCGCGTAATCGCCGACATTCAACCCATTATAAATCTTGTCGACCAGCTTAAGCTTTTCCGTACCCGTTCACAAACGCCTTAGCATCCATCACCTTCCGCCCATCCGGCTGCAGGAAATCAATCGCTAGTGGCCCGTCAGTGCATTCCAAAGCCAAAACCGCCTTCTCACCCTCCTCCGGTATATGCGCGGCAAGAATCGCACAAGAATGCCCCAAAACGGCACATTTCGCTTTCGGAAACCCCGAAAAAGCCACAATTTTCCGCAAAATCGCCTCCCGCGTCTCTGTCGAAGGCGCGAGCACCCCGTCTTTTTTCTCAAATTTCCCGCAAAACGTCGCTTTGGCATCATCTTGCACAGCCGGCTCCGGTAACTCCATAAGATGCGCGACAATCCACTCCGCCCCCGCCTCTGCCAGCACTCGATAAATCGCCCACTTATCAGAGGGCAGCCCCGGCAACGCCTCAGGCACCCCAGTCATCTTGCAAATCTCCGTACCCTCAAACCGTTTTTGCCAATAAATCGGCCCCGCATCCATCGCCTTGACCAATTTCATCACCGACACCGCAAACTCGCTAGCCCCGTCAAGAATCGCGCTCTCTATCGGCGACGCCCCCCGGTACAAAGGCAAAGCCGAAGGATGCACATTCAAAATCCCCTCTGGCTCAAACGCCTCCAGCACCGAAGAGGGAATCAACACCCCAAATGACGCCAGCACCCCGACGGCCTCAGGAACAGTCCGTTTTGCCTCTACTGCCCCTGTTAAATCCTCTCGCGTCCGTGCGTGAAAAATTACTTGGCACTCTCGTTCTAGAACTGCTAATGCATATTCTGCCAACGCCCCATTCCCAAAGAAAATTATTTTATACATATATAACCTTCCGAAATGAATTAGTGCGGATGCCCTGCGAGAAAAGACCGAGCAACGGAATGAGCCGTACTAAGCGTACGGTGAATGAGTAGCGCAGGTCTTGACGAAGCAGGGCGCCGCAATAATTCATTTCTGCCCCCACAGCGTAGGATTATCCTTAATCTCTTTCTCATAGTCTTTAATTGGCACCAAATCCCCCTTCTCATTCATCTCATAAAACGCATCCGGCACGTCCCGAATATGGTCAATAAACAACACCCCGTCCAGATGGTCAATCTCGTGCAAAAGCGTCCGTGCCAACTCCCCTGTAGCCTTAATCACCACATCCGATCCATCCTCTAGTCGCGCCCGCACCTTCACCTTCGACTTCCGCGGCACCATCCCATAAATCCGCGGCACCGACAAACACCCCTCGTAATCCCGCACCGTTTTCCCCTCGGCCTTCAGAACTGTCGGGTTAATCAGCGCCGTAAACTCCGGCTTCTCCTTATCATCCCCCTCGCGCACAATAATAATTCGCTTTAGCACCCCCATCTGTGGCGCCGCCATCGCCGCCGACAGTTCGTACGGATGCGCAGCCTCCCAGTCCATCGACAGCTTCCGCATCTCCGCAATCGTATCTAGCACCTCAAAATCAATCGCCCCCACTCGCTCAGACTTCTCCCGGAGACGCCGATCCGGCGTCGTAATAATATCCATAACCCCATTATACCACAACAGGGAACAAAAGTCCACCAAAACTCATTTTTACGCCTAATCTCCCGAGCCCTGCTCGAGTCACTGCCTTGCATTTTTTCACCGAATCGTTTATACTGTAATCATAGTGGGCGCTAGAAACCCACGTTGGGTTGGTTACTCTTCGCCTTCTACGACGAGAGTAACTTTTTTAGTTTTAGGCTTGCGTACGAATTTAAAGTAAAACTCTATTTCCATACCAGCTCCTTTCTTTGTTTGTTTCGCTAAGGAACAATCAAAGCAAACTCGGTATATCCATCGACACCACAAATGCCTTATCCAGCCGCGCCAGCGCCGCCACCAACACCTTTCGCGACTTCGCCCGCACCACAATTTGCCAAGTAAACCCCCGCGCCGTCCGCTCATGAAAAGCCGGACAAGGCGGCGACACCACTACCCCGGGAACTTCGGCCAACACTTTAGCGGCCTCCCGCACCTTCCTTAGTGCCACCGCCTCTGTTTTATACGTCACATCCGCTCGCGCCACATACATAAACGGCGGAAACCCCCCCTCCCGCCTTCGCTGAAGCAGATACCGCGAAAACCCTTCATAGTCCTCGCGCACCGCAAACGAAAGCACCGGATGCTCCGGCCGAAACGTCTGCACCACCACCTCCGCCGTCGAGAGATGTCCCCGCCCCACGCGCCCAATTACCTGAGTCAAAAGTTGAAACACCCTCTCCTCCGCCGCAAAATCTGGCAACGCCAAACCCGCATCCGCCTGCACCACCCCCACCGTCGCGAGTCGCGGCAAATCCAGCCCCTTCGCCAGCGTCTGCGTCCCCACCAAGATATCCACGCCCCCCTCACGCACCTCTGTATAAACCGCCGCCATACTCTCCTCGCGCCGCGTATCCGCGTCAAACCTCCGCACCCTCGCCCCAGGGAATAGTCGCGACACCTCCCCCTCGAGCAACTTCGTCCCAAACCCCTTATGCAAAAGCCCCGCCGCCCCGCACTTCGGACAACACGCCGGCACCGGCACCTCATATCCGCACGTATGGCAACGTAATACATACCCATCCGCGTGCAGCGTCAACGGCAAAAAACACTCCGGGCACACCATCTCCTCGCCACACTCCTCGCAAATCGTTAGCGGCGCCGACCCCCGTCGATTATGAAAAATCAACGTCTGCCGCCCCTGTTCCAAATTCCGCGCTATCGCCCCTAGCAGTTTATCGCAAAAATACCGATTCCGCGAAAACTCCTCCCGCTTCTTAAAATCTATTATAGAAATCTCTGGCTTCACCGCCTCCGCCTTTGCTTTCTCAGTCAGCCTCACTAGCCCACCCTTCCGCGACGCCAGATAAAAATCCTCCACCGTCGGCGTCGCCGACCCCAGCAAACAGGGAATACTAAGTGTCCCCGCCATAAAACTCGCTACCCTCACCGCCGAATATTTCGGCGAATTCTCCTGATAGTACGTGTTCTCATGCTCCTCGTCCACGATAATCAACCCTAAATTCTCAAGTGGCGCAAACAGCGCACTCCTCGCCCCCACCACCACCCTCGGTCCTGCACCCAAAAGTAACCTCTCAAACACTAAATGTCTCTCCGCCTCTGTTAGCCCCGAGTGAATTACCGTCACCATCCCCGAAAACATCCGCTCAAAAACCCGAACAAGTTGCCCCGTCAACGCTATTTCCGGCACCAAAAGCACCACCGATTTTCCCTCGGAAACCACCCTAGCAGCCTCTGTGAGATAAACATTAGTTTTACCGCTCCCGGTCACCCCAAACAGCAGTCTCGTGGCTCCAGGCGCCTGCGAGAGGCCTTCCAGCGCCTTTTTCTGTGCCTCATTCAGCGGAATTTCTGCTGGTTCGAATAAGCGTTCGGTTTCTGGACGGTCAGGCAAGTGTTTTTCCGACTCTGCGCGACCAACGGGGAGCGCGTCGGAAAAACATCTTGCCTGACCGTCAGATCCACGCCGCTTTTTCTCCACCCCCTTCGGCAAAATCATACTCACCACCATCCCGCTCGGCGCAAGATAATACTCGTGAACAAATTTTATGGTCGCCACCAGATGCTTCGGCAAAGGCTTTGCATACAAAATTTTCGTCACCGCCTTGCACCGGAACTCCGGCCGCGCCACCTTCCGCATCACCACTCCCGGCACCACCCTCCGCCCCACCGGCACCATCACCACCTGCCCCACCAAAAGGGAATCGCTGCTCTCATACGTCAGCCCCTCCACCTTCCCCTCCGGTATCACCTCATAAAACATACTACCATTATATCATGATGTAAAAAATACATAAAATACTCCCAAACCATGCTATAATAGTAACAGGAAAGTGGAGGATATATGCTAGACCTATTTGTTTCATCTCGTGTACGCCGCAAAATCATCGTCGTCTTCGCGAAATACCCCGATTTCAAAATTCACGCCCGCGGCCTCGCCAAGCTCATCAAGGAGGACCCCGGCAACATCCAGCGCGAGCTCGCCCGCATGGTAGAAGGCAACTTCCTTATCATGACCAAAAAAGGCAACACCCGCATCTACCAGACCAACAAACGCTACCCGATTTTGAAAGAACTCCAGTCCATCGTCATTAAAAGCCAAAAGGGCAATAAACCCTCCAAAACCATCGGATAATGGCACATAACAGGGAACAAGAATGAACAAATTATTTACTCAATTAGTCGAAAAACGCCACCTTACCGAGGACTATCTTCATCCCAAATACGACCAACTCGAGGACCCAGCCACCCTCCCCGACATGGCAAAAGCCGTCGCCCGCATCAAACAGGCTATCGCAAATAACGAACGCATCTTAATCTACGGCGACTACGACGTCGACGGCGTCACCGCCAGCACCGTCATGGAGCAAGCGTTAAAACTCGCCAAAATCCCACCGAGCAGCATCACCATCATGCTCCCCGACCGCTTTATCGACGGCTACGGCATGAGCCCTCGCCTCGTTACTCGCGCCAAGGAAACCGGCTCCACCCTCGTCATCACTGTCGACTGCGGCTCGCGCAACCACGCCATCGTCGACGAATTAAACCACGAGCATATCGACACTATCGTCACCGACCACCACGAATGCGAGCCCACCCTCCCCAGCGCTACCGCCGTCATCAACCCTAAACGCCACGACTACCAAGGTCCCGCTACCCTCCGCGACCTCGCCGGTGTCGGCGTCGCCTTCAAACTCGCCCAAGCTCTCGTACAGCAAAATCTCATCCCCGACGGCCAAGAAAAGTGGCTCCTCGATCTCGTCCTCCTTGGCACCATCTGCGACTCCATGACTCTCACTAAGGAAAACCGCATCCTCACCTACTACGGCCTCAAAGTCCTCGAGAAAACCCGTCGCCCCGGTCTCAAAGCCATCCTGCAGAACGCCAAAGCCAAAACCATCAATTCTGAAACCATCGGTTTTCAAATCGGCCCCCGTCTCAACGCCGCCGGTCGCCTCACTACCGCCGAATTAGCCTTGAGCGTCCTCCGCACCCCCTCCGGCGCCGAGGCCACCAAACTCGCCAGCGAACTCGAGATCCTCAACAAACAGCGTCGCCACGAACAAATCGCCGCCCTCGACGAAATCACCACCCGCGGTCTAGTCGAAGGCCCCGTCATTATCGAGACCGGTCCCTGGCACGAAGGTATCCTCGGCATCATCGCCGGCCGCCTCGTCGAGCAGTATAAGAGGCCAGCCTTCGTCCTCGCCGAGACCGAGAATAATATCTACAAAGGTTCCGGTCGCAGCTTCGGCGACTTCAACCTAGCAGAGGCTCTCACCCAAGTCAAAGACGTCATTCTCGGTGGTGGCGGTCACGCTGCCGCCGCCGGCGTCAAGCTCGACGGTAAGAACCTCTACCAGTTCCGCGAGAGAATCAACGCCTACTACGATAGCCTCCACCTCACCGACCAAACCAAGCATCTGAGACTCGCTCCCGACCTCACTGTCACCACTCTCGCCGACTTCAACTTCGAACTCCTCGACGACCTCAAATCTCTCGAGCCTTTCGGGCCAGGGAACGAAGAGCCACTTTTCTGCCTAAAAGACGTCGAAGTTATCAGTACTCGTCGTCTCGGCGCCGACGGCAAGCATCTTCGCCTCGACTTTCACGAAGGCACTACCATCCTTAAGTCCGTTGCCTTCGGCGTCCCCGCCGACTGGTTCACTCTCGCTGACCTCGCCGTCGCTCGCGACCCCGCCGCCCCCACCGCCTACCTCGTCCGCCCCGTCCTCAACGAATTCCAAGGCGTCACCTCCGTCGAAGCCCGCCTCCTCGACATCCTCGTCTGATGTGCTATAATATACTTATGAAACAGGCAATCGTCAAATTCAAAATAGCAAACCGCGACCAATTCGAAGCTACGCTCGACCGTCAAAATCACGACCTCTCGCCTATCTACTGGCTCCACGATCGCACCTACGTCCCTCGCGGTTATCGCCCACGCAATAATTTCCCCCGCCTCACTATGCGCACCACCATGCACGCTATCGACGAGCCACCCATCTACACTCTCCTCCTTCGTCGCCACATCGAGGACTCCGGCCTCGACATTGTCGAAGAAACCCCAGTTACCGACTACGTTGCCACTGTCAACATCATCACCCAACTCGGCTTCATCCAAGCCGGCGAAGTCTCTCGTCGTCGTCAAACCGCCCACCTCGAAGACAACGTTATCCTCCATCTCGACGAACTAGACGGCCCCACCCGCGCCTCCTCCGCCGCCACTTCCGTCGGCGACCCCGCCCCCGCCGCTCCTGCCATCTACGCCAAACTCGAGACCACCCTCCAAGGCACCGCCTCCCCCCTCACCGCCAAAACCGCCCTCATCCACCTCGCAAAAACCCTCGGCGAAGACAATATTATTGA
>CAYNBW010000030.1:0-10341 GCA_964396015.1 uncultured Candidatus Saccharibacteria bacterium
GATCTCACGATGCAAGGAGCAGATGCGGGCGATAGCGTAATACCGACATTGCCGACACAGGCTGGAGGATATGCCGCGGATGCTTTTCCGGCGAATCACTGGGGTTACCGGGTAGGGGATACAGGTAACTACTTTGCTTTTCCGGAAACTACTGGAACTGGCAATGCGCCACTAGAAATCGCAAGCAAACAGGAAAAGGTAAATGCTGATACAACGAGCTTTACCTTTGCAGCGAAGGCAGACTATCTGACGGCACCAGGAACTTATGGACTATCCCTAAACTTCCAAGTGACGCCGTATGTGACGAAGACTTATATGCAAGATATGGATCTTTCAATGTGTCCGGAGGGTGGACCGTTAACAGTATATGACAGTCGGGATGAGCAAGAATATACAGTGCAGAAACTGGATGATGGCAAATGCTGGATGACCAGCAACCTTAACCTTGCTGGCGGTACCAAACTAGACTCAGAGGGCTCTAACGTCCCAGCCGGCTATACTCAGGCAAACCCATATTATACACTACCAGCATCGGAAACTATTAGCAGTGGCACTAGTCTAAATAACCGCACAGATGGAACTAAGCCGTTTTCTAGCGACACAGTTGATTATGTATTCAACAGTAGCAATAATACTACAGACTGTACGAGTAGTAAACCATGCAACAGCTACTACTCATGGCTTGCAGCAACGGCTGGCGGTAAAGACGCAAGCGGTAGTGCCGTAACGTCCAACGGTTATAATACTGCATATAGCATTTGCCCGAAAGGTTGGAGATTACCAACTTCTACGACTAGCAATGGTAATGCAACTGCCAGCAACAGGTGGAAAACTGGCGATTGGTATGCCCTTGCTACCGCTTATGGTGCAGATCTGTCAAGCCAATATTCTCAAAACGCTGCAACTTTCTATAACAATGCTGGCCCCGGTACTACGCCCAATTTTCTGCTCGCCGGCTACTACTATTCCGGCGCGTTCTACAATGGCGGTAGCTACGGCTTCTATTGGTCGGCTGCGTCGAACTCTAGTACTCACGGCTACGATCTGTACTTCAGTTCAGGCTACGTCGATTCAGCCAATTTCAACACTCGCAGGGGCGGGTTCTCTGTTCGCTGCGTGCTGGCGGAGCAGTAGAGGTTCGTCCCCATCTACCGTGGGTTAGTGGCTAGCAACCTGCGAAAACTCAAAACCACCTCGCTTGGCGAGGTGGTTTTGAGGTCGTGGAAATGGGGAAGATAGGGGGTTTCGCGATTTGGTCATATTTCGAGGAGGAAATCAGCGAGGTTCTTTTGGGCGATGCCGCTTATGTCGTGGGGGTGTTGTTCGTCAAAGAGGGTTGGTGATTTGGGGTGGGTGTGGTATAATATGGTATTATGGATAGATATGAACCGCTCAAGATAGAAGCAAAATGGCAAGAGAAATGGGAGGAGGAGAAGCCGTTTATGGCGGTGGAGGAGCCAGGGGTGCCGAAAATGTTTCTCGCTGAAATGTTCCCCTACCCCTCCGGGGCGGGGCTTCATGTAGGACATGTGAGGAACTTTACCATTGTGGACGTTTTGACGCGGTTTTTTAGGCAACAGAGGTTGAATGTGCTCCGACCGTTTGGATATGACACCTTTGGACTGCCGGCGGAGAACTATGCGATTAAGACGGGGACGGCGCCGCAAGAGGTGACGCGGGCGAATATTGCGAATTTTCGGAAACAGGCGAAGCGGTTGGGGTATGCGATAGATTGGTCGCGCGAGATTAACACTTCTGACCCTGAGTATTATCGGTGGACGCAGTGGTGTTTTTTGCAGTTATACAAGAAGGGACTGGCATATCGAAAGGAATCGTATCAGTGGTGGTGTCCGGTGGACCAGACGGTGCTGGCGAACGAGCAAGTGGAGAATGGGAAGTGCTGGCGGTGTGGGCATGAGGTCGAGAAAAAGAAAATGAAACAGTGGTTCTTTAAGATTACGGAGTATGCGGATGAGTTGCTTGACGATATTGACGGGCTGGAATGGCCAGAGAAAATCAAGACGATGCAGCGTAATTGGATCGGGCGGAGCGTGGGGGCGGAGATAGAGTTCGAGGTCGTCGGTGGGGCGCCGCGGCTCACGGTCTTTACGACGCGGCCGGATACGATAAAGGGGGCGACGTTCCTGGTGGTGGCGCCGGAGCATCCGGGGCTTCTCGCACTGACGACAGACGATACGCGGGCGGCGGTGCTGGAGTATAAGGCGGCGGCGCTGAAGAAGTCGGAGATAGAGCGTCAGGAAAATAAGGAGAAAACTGGGGTGTTTACGGGGGCGTATGCGGTGAATCCGGCGACGGGCGAGCGGATACCGATTTGGGTGGCGGACTATGTGCTGGCGGGCTATGGGACCGGAGCGATTATGGGGGTGCCGGCGATGGATGAGCGCGACCGGGAGTTCGCTGAAGTGATGAAGTTGCCGATTGTGGAAACTGAGCTTGTGGACCGAGATTTATATGGGACGCCGAAGGTGATGTACAAGATGCGTGACTGGCTGATTTCGCGTCAGCGGTACTGGGGTTGCCCTATTCCGATTGCGTACGATTCCGAAGGCCGGCCACATGCGATACCGGAGGACCAGCTACCGGTGGTGTTGCCAGAAGTGACGGATTATCGGCCGGATAATTCTGGGCGGAGTGCGCTGTCGAAAGCGACGGATTGGCTGAAGGTGGAGCTTTATAATGAATATACCGGCCAGGTGGAGACCATGACGCGGGAGACGGATACGCTAGATGGCTATGCCTGTTCGTCGTGGTATTTGTGGCGCTATGCGTCACCACACGACGAAAGCGCGGCGTGGGACCCGGCGGCGGTGGCCTACTGGGAGCCACTAGATTATTACTGTGGCGGTGACCACGCGGTAGCGCACCTATTATATATCCGCTTTTGGTGTAAGTTCTTTGCTGACGAAGGGTATTTGCCATTTCGCGAGCCGGTGAAGCGGCTGCTGTATAATGGCTACATCAACGCGTCGGATGGCAAGAAAATGAGTAAATCGAAGGGGAACGTCATCGACCCGCTCGATGTGATCGACGAAGGGTATGGCGCGGACACTCTCCGTACCTACGAGATGTTTATTGGGCCGTACGACATGGATGCGGCGTGGGACCCGCGGTCGGTAGGTGGTGTGTACCGGTTCCTCAACCGTTGTTATAATCTACTAGATAAACTGACCGAGGCGGCCGACAATGCGGTAGTACGAAACAAAACCATCAAAAAAGTCACCGAGGACATCAGACGGTATAACTTCAATACGGCGGTGGCGGCGCTCATGGAATATGTCAACGAACTCTACCAGAAAGAGGCGAGCCGTGAGGACGTGGTGATACTTGCGAAGTTGCTAAAGCCGTTCGCGCCGCACTTGGCGTCGGAAATGCTCGAGAGACTGGACGCTAGTGACGAGTGGCCGACGTGGGACGAAGCGAAGCTTATCAGCGATACTGTCGAAATTATCGTGCAGGTGAACGGAAAGCTGCGCGGCAAGCTGAGCATATCTACTGACGAGGCGAATGACGAGGCAAAAGTGAAGGCGCTAGCGCTCGCCGATGAAAGGATAGCAAAATACGCTACGGCGGAGACGGCAAAGAAAATCATTTTCGTGCCGAAGGCCCATATATTAAATATAGTGGTATAATAATATATATGGTAAGAGTATATACAACGCCGACCTGCGCGTATTGCCATGCGCTGATGGATTGGCTGATGACAATAGGGGTAGAATATGAGGAGGTGGATGCACGGGGGCGGGATGATATAACGACGGTACCGGTGACGGAGATCGGGGAGGAGCGAATTGTGGGGTTTGATCGGCCGGCGATTAAAAGAGCCTTGCGAAATCTGTAAAAACGTGGTAGAATGGGATAAATTAGATATCAATAAAGGAGCAAAATGCCTGAACCTAAAAAACAGAGTAGCCCGCGGAAGACGGGGCTTCGTCGAAGCCATCTGCGTCTGACGCTCGCTCGGAGAGTCAATCAAAAATCATCCGTGAAGGTCTTTGAGACGAAGAAGAAGACCCCGAATCTAAAGGTCAAGACGGTTAAAAGTAAGAAGAAAGAGGCATAGACGGTGGCAAGCAATCGGCATTTAGGTAGAGTAATTGTACTGCAGAGTTTGTATGAATATGAGTTACGGACTCTTGCGCATGACCCGGACGTCGAGCTTGACACGGTGGTGGCCAAGAATATCGAACCTTACGAGAAGTCGCTGGGTGACACGGAGTTTGTGTATAATCTGGCGCGTCGGGTGGCAGAAAATTTTGAGACTTTGGATGCGACGCTGGCGCCGATGGCGCCGGAGTGGCCGATTAGCTCGATCGCGGCGATTGATCGCAATGTGCTAAGGATGGGGCTGTATGAGCTTTCGGAGTGTCGCGACAATGTGCCGCCGAAGGTGGCAATTAATGAGGCGGTGGAGCTGGCAAAGGCCTTTGGGTCGGAGAACTCGTCACGTTTTGTGAACGGGGTGCTGGGGACGGCTTACCGCAAACTGGGAATTAATGAAGAAGAAAATAATGAGTCAAAGCGAACTGAATCAAACCAGGCTGAATCGAGCCAGGCTGAATCAGGGGGAGCCGAAGGAGAGAAGGACGCTGAAGGTGCCGGAGGCGTTTCCGGAGGAGACGGCAAAGAAGGAATCACCGCTTAGGAAGATTACGTCGGCGGTTTTTCGGAAGAAAACGGCGATTCAGGAGATTGTGCGAGAGCCGACTTCGGGCGGGATAGTTTTTCGGTTGACGGCGGACAAGAAAGACATCGATGTGCTGTTAATTCAGGATTCGAAGGGGAGATGGACGATTCCGAAGGGGCACATCGAGCCGGGCGAGACGGCCAAGATGACGGCGCGGCGTGAGATTGAAGAGGAAACGGGATTACGCAATTTTGCGGTGCTGACATGGCTGGGCAAAATCCACTTTAAGTATCGGCGGGCGGACAAACTGGTTTTGATGACTACGCAGATTTATCTGGTACAGGCGCTGGATAACCGGGAGATGCCGATGGGTGAGAAATGGATGCGCGGGATTCGATGGTTTTCGTTTGCGGAGGCGTTGAACTTGGTGGAGTATGAGGATATTGAGAAAATGATGTTGATTGCAAAACGGAGAATTCGGGCGGGGGAATATTAAAAGGGGGAATTAACAATAGATTAAATGATGGAGGGCAAAATGAAAAATACAACAGAAAATGCAATAAAAAATGCGGAGGAGGGCGTGATGACAAACGTAATAGATACGACGCCTTACCGGGAGTTTGCAAAAGAGAAACTGGGGTTTGGTTTTCGGGATATTAATTTGCTGGTGACGGCGTTGACACATCGGAGCTATGTTAATGAGCACAAGACGATAGCGCCGGAACATAATGAGAGGCTGGAATATCTTGGGGATGCGGTTTTGGAACTAGTGACTTCGGATTTTTTGTATCGGAGATATAACGAATCGGAGGGGGTGATGACGGCGTTAAGGTCGGCGTTGGTGCGGACGGAATCGATTGGGGCGGCGGGATATGAATTGGGCTATGAGCCTTTGGTAAGATTGTCACACGGTGAAAAGCACGGTACGGAGCGGGCGCACGATGTGATTATGGCGGATTGCTTTGAGGCGGTGATTGGGGCGATTTATCTAGACCAGGGGTATGAGACGGCAAAAGAATTTATCGCGAAGCATATTTTGTCGAAGCTGGATCGGGTGATTTCGGAGGGGGCATGGCGGGATCCGAAATCGTATGTGCAGGAACTGACGCAGAGCCAGTACGGGACGTTGCCGACATATCGGACGCTAAGGGCGGATGGGCCGGACCATAATAGACATTTTGCGGTGGCGATGTATGTGAATGGGGAGCTGTTTGCGAAGGGTGAGGGACATTCAAAACAAGAGGCGCAGACAGAGGCGGCAAAGCTGGGAGTGAAAAAATACCGAGAGATGCTCGGTCCCGAGATGGATAACTTTAATAAAATAACCCCCTAGGGGGTTATTTTATTCGGTTGTCTCTGCTGCTTCTGCTGGGGCTTCGGCGGGAGCTTCTTCTTTGGGCTGGTTTTTCCTGAGCTTGTCAGCGTGTTTGGCTTTTTTGGATTTCGCTGGGGCTTCTTTGTACCACTTGGGAAGCTTGATGCCGTTTTTCTTCAGGATGAAGGCGACGCGAGAGCTAGGCTGAGCGCCGTTAGTTAAGTATTTTTCCACCGCCGGTTGGTCGAGGACCAGTTTCTTGGTGGCGGGGTTGTAGTTGCCGACCTCAGCCACGACGCGACCCGACAAGGGGTGGCGCTGGGATTCTTGGACGACTATCCGGTACATCGGGAGATGTGCGCGGCCATTACGTTGCATGCGAATCGCTAGCATTTGTACTCCTTAGTTATTAATGTATATATTTTAGCATAAAAAATGCGAAAATACAAGATGCAAAATGCGGGGTGTGTGGTATAATGGTTATATAAATAAAACTAATTTGGAGAAAATATGGCTACTATCGACCAGCAATTCGTAGAATATATCGTAAAAACCTTAGTCAATAATCCGGATAAAGTTTCGGTGGAACGCAAGATTGATGAGAAGGGGGTGTTACTATCCTTGACGGTGGACCCAGAGGACGTGGGGAGAGTGATTGGGCGGCGCGGGGCGACGGCGCAGTCGATTCGGATGTTGCTCCGGGCACTTGGGACCAAGCAGGATGCGCGGTATAACTTGAAAATCGTAAACACCGATGAAGAGGGTGGCAGTACGCGCGAACGGGGTGAGTGGCATGACGACGGGCGGGGTAGTGATGATGCGGCGGAAATGGTCGCGAGTGCAATGACTGAAGAATCGGTAGAAGAGGATGATAATGAGGGGGAGGATGAAGAGGAGGAAAATGAGTCGGCGTTGGCGGAGAAAACGCGAGCGGAACTCGCCGATCTCGATGATTTAGACATATAAAATGCTTGCATTTTTGATTTTTGTTATGTATAATAGATATTAAGCTAACTAACTGCGAGTCGGCTTAACACAATAAGTAAGTTGAGAGCTTATATATGTTCAAAAAACGTTTCCTAGGGAGGCGTTTTTTGGTTGACAAAAAAATATTTATGATATAAAATGGTATTAAGAAGTAGTGTGCCTTGTTTTCGGTACTCTAGAGAAGTGGCGATTCTCGGAGAGGGAGCTGGGCAGTAATCTTCGAGCGCTGAGACGGTGCTGGGTTGTGGAGACCTGTACTGTCAAAAAAGATTAATAACACTAATAATAAGAGGAAAACATGGCGAAAAAACCAAGTCTAGAAGAGCGAAGGTTCTTCACTGAGGGTGACCAAGCGCTTCCGATTCCGGATTTGACCGGGCATCAGACGGATTCGTGGAGCGACTTTGTCAAGAATGGACTGCGGGAGGTTTTTGACGAGCTGAATCCGATTGACGATTATACTGGTCAGAAATTTTCACTGAGGTTCAAGGACTATTATTTTAAGGAGCCGAAAGAGTCGGAGCAGGATGCGAAGTACAACTTGGCGACTTATGAGGCACCATTGCACGTATTGGTGGAGCTGGAGAATAAAGTCACCGGCGAGAAAAAGGAACAGGATATTTACTTTGGTGACTATCCGTGGATGACCGAGCGGGCGACGTTTATCATTAATGGTACGGAGCGCGTGATTGTGTCGCAGTTGATTCGATCGGCTGGGGTATTCTTTACGGCGGAACAGGCAGGGGTAAAAAACCTGTATGGCGCGAAGGTGATTCCGGGGCGGGGGGCTTGGTTGGAGTTTGAAACGGCTGGGAATGGGATGATTAGCGTGAAGATCGACCGGCGGCGGAAGATTCCAGTGACGACGTTCCTCCGGGCGCTCGGGATGAAAGAATCGGAAATTAAGAAAGTTTTTGCGAATGTTGATACGGGCGAGCGTAAATATATTGAAGCGACGTTAGAGAAAGACACGACTTCAACGCAGGGCGAGGCTTTGCTTGAGGTGTATCGGCGAATTCGACCGGGCGACTTGGCCACGGTGGAGAATGCGAAGTCGATGATTGAGCGGATGTTCTTTGATCCGAAGCGATATGATTACTCGAACGTGGGGCGGTTTAAGATGAACCGGAGGCTCGGATTTAATACTCTAAATGATTCGGCGCATCGGACGCTCCAGATGAAAGATTTGATTGCGATTATTTCGGAGATTATTCGGCTGAATAATACGCAAGAACCGGCAGATGATATCGATTCGCTATCGAATCGCCGAGTGAAGTTGGTGGGGGAGCTGGTGCAACGGCAGTTTCGCTTGGGGATGCTGAGGTTGCAACGTAATATTCTTGACCGAATGTCAATGGCTTCGCCGGATGATGCCACTTCGTCGCAGCTTTTGAATTCGCGGCCAGTGGTGGCGGCGGTGAAGGAGTTTTTCTCGACCTCACAGCTTTCGCAGTTGATGGACGAAGTAAACCCGTTTTCAGAACTCGCGCACAAGCGACGTTTGTCGTCGATGGGGCCGGGGGGTCTGACGCGAGAGCGAGCGGGCTTTGATGTGCGGGATGCGCACCCGACGCATTATGGTCGAATTTGTACGGTGGAAACGCCAGAAGGTGGCAACGTGGGGCTAGTGCTGAACTTTGCGACCTATGCTCGGATTAATGAATATGGGTTTATTGAGGCACCGTATCGTATAGTGAAGAATGGCAAGGTGACGGATGAGGTGGTTTATATGGATGCCGACACCGAGCAGGATAAGATTATTGCGGACGCTTCGGTGAAGTTAGATAAGGATGGTAAGTTTGTCGAAGATTGGGTGTCGGCGCGGGTACACGGTACGCCGGCGCAGGTAGAAGCGAAGCGGGTGACGCATATTGATGCGGCACACAAGGAAATTCTCGGGGTATCGGCGAGTTTGATTCCGTTTGTGGAAAAGAACCGGGTGGACCGGTCACTGATGGCCTGCGCAATGCAGAAGCAGGCGGTGCCACTACTCAAGACGGATAATCCGGTGGTGGGGACGGGCATTGAGCGTGAAGTTGCTAAAAACACTTCACAATTGATCATGGCTACAGGGAATGGTGTAGTGAAGAAGGCGGATGGCGAGAGTATAATTGTAACCTATGATAAGGGTGGTGATCGCGAGTATAAATTGCAACATTTTGAGAAGACCAATGACGATCGGTGTTATAACCAGCGGTGCCGGGTGTCTAGAGGTCAGAAGGTAAAGAAGGGCGACACTTTGATTGAAGGGGCGTCGGTGAATAATGGTGAATTGGCGTTGGGACGAGATTTGCTTGTGGCATTTATGCCGTGGCGGGGGTACAACATGGACGATGCGATTGTGATTTCGAACCGGTTGGTTGAGGACGATACTTTGACTTCGATTAACATTAAAGATTTTGATGTGGAGGTGCGCGAAACGAAGTTGGGGCCAGAACAAGTGACGCGGGACATTCCGAATGTGTCGGAGCATTCTCTCAGACACCTTGGCGAAGACGGTATCGTGACGATTGGGTCTGAGGTGCGCAACGGTGATATCTTGGTGGGGAAGATTACGCCGAAAGGCGAGCAGGAACTATCGAGCGAGGAGCGGTTGCTCCGGGCGATCTTTGGCGAGAAGGCTAAGGATGTACGCGATACTTCGGTACGAATGAATGGTTCATCGACCGGTAAGGTGGTGGACGTGAGAGTCTATACGCGCGAGCAAGGTCACGAATTGAAAGCCGGTGTGATTATGCAGATTAAAATCTTTGTGGCGGAGATGCGCAAGATCGGCGTAGGGGATAAGCTGGCGGGGCGACATGGTAACAAGGGGGTGGTGTCGAGAATTTTGCCGGTGGAAGATATGCCGTTTATGGCGGATGGAACGCCGATTGATATCGTGCTCTCACCGATGGGCGTGCCGAGCCGTATGAACCTGGGGCAGCTATTTGAAACGCACCTAGGGATGGCGGCGCGGGCGCTGGGCTATAAAGTGGCGACGCCGTCGTTTAACGGGGTGCCAGACGAAGTGATTTCGGACGAACTCGAGAAAGCGGGCTATGCGCGAGATGGCCGGATGCAACTCTATGATGGGCTGACTGGTGAACCGTTTAACGAGAGGACCTCGGTAGGGGTGATGCACATGCTGAAACTGCACCACATGGTGGAGGATAAGATTCACGCGCGTTCGACGGGCCCATACACGATGGTGACGCAACAGCCGCTTGGTGGTAAAGCGCAGAATGGTGGGCAAAGGTTCGGAGAGATGGAGGTGTGGGCACTTGAAGCGTATGGCGCTGCTACTACTTTGCAGGAAATGCTGACGATTAAGTCGGACGACGTGTATGGCCGGGCAAAGGCTTATGAGGCGATTATTAAGCATGAGCCGATTGAGGGACCGAAGCTCCCTGAA
>CAYNBW010000031.1:0-9911 GCA_964396015.1 uncultured Candidatus Saccharibacteria bacterium
TCTTTCACAAAATCATAGGTTCTTGTCTCGCTCATACCACCATTATACCACACCCCGGCTTATAAAATTGTACAACATTTTTGCATTTACCGCAAAAAACCATAAAAACTATTGACATTTTAGTATAAGTGTGATATAATGAAAATATAAACTTGTTAGGGGGAGTACGTTAAAAGCTAGTACTTCCAAGCTACTATAAGGAGGTGGATTATGGTCATTTATTGGAGCATAATGATAGTAGCAATTTTAGTGCCAATTGTTTATGACACGATGCGAGACAACGATTATTCGCTACGGCAGCGTTTAGCACTTAGCGCGTGCGTCATCGCATCAGTTGTGGTAGTTGTGGCGTTTACGTTCATAATTACCAACGAAACGGCCCCCGCTAACGAGGTCGTCTATGTGGACGACAACGGCGCTGTCGGCGGGATTGATACGTCAACCCCGGTAACGCCAAAGGCTACCACTATTGATGGTACGCCTATCACCGCGGAGGGCGGCGACGGCGCATGGTCGGGGCCTGCCGATAACAGGCAATGCAATCCGACCAAAGGGGTCAGCGTTCTGCCGAATGATAATCTCGGGCCGGGCCCCGGCCCTGTCCCGTACGAACTTGTCGACCCCTCGCAAGAGGGACGCTCAACCAGCATGACGCTGGAAGAATACAACGAGCGTATAGAGGAGCTCAAGACAGAAGCTTTGGGCTCGGAATAACTAACTAGCTTTACCCCTCAGCTTAGGCTGAGGGGCTTTTCTCATGCCAACTTTTCCCGCAAAATCTTCTGCACCGCTGAAGGATTGGCCTTGCCATGCGACTCTTTCATCACCTGCCCCACCAAGAACCCAATCACCTTCTCCTCGCCAGCGCGAAAATCCGCTTGCGCTTTCGCCGTCTCGGGTTTCGCCAGCACCGCATCTACTATCGCTTCGAGCGCTGACAGGTCATTTTCCTGCACCACCCCCAGTTCGCCCGCAATCTCCTTCGCCGACTTTCCCCGCATCTGCGGATCAAAGAACCGGAGAAACACTTCTTTCGTCGCCGTCGAAGACAACTCTCCAGCGGCATTCATCTCGCAGAGCCCCTGAAGCTGCGCTGCCTCTGGCAAATCATTCAAATACTCCGCAGACTTCTCCTCAGCCAAAAGCACCGACGCAAACAAATTCGAAACCAACTTCGCATGATCCGACCGCACCTCGTCCAGTTTCCGCATCAACGCCGGATAATCCAGCAGTACTTCCAAGGTATCCCCAGCTACTACCCCACCAAACTTCGCCACATAATCAGAGGGCAAAAGTGGCAATTTCGCCGACTCTGCCTCAATAAACTCGCGCGAGAGCCGTAGCGGCGGCAAATCCGGTTCTGGCATATACCGGTAATCCTTCGCCTCCTCTTTCGAGCGTTGCCCCGTCGTCTCGCCAACAGCGTCATTCCACCCCAAAGTCTCCTGGACCACCTTCTTTCCCGTCTCAAGCAAACGCGTTTGTCGCTTAATCTCATACTCCACCGCTCGCTCCACGCTCCGAAACGAGTTCAGGTTCTTTACTTCCGTCCGCGTCCCGAGCTCCTTCGAACCCTCCTCCGCCACAGACGTATTCACATCAAACCGCATATTGCCATTATAAAGGTCGCCATTCGTCACCCCCGCATAGCACATCAGCCGCCACAGCGCCTTGCAATAATCGTGTGCATCCCGCGCCGAATGAATATCCGGCTCGCTCACAATCTCGATGAGAGGCGTATCCACCCGGTTTAAATCCACCAAACTATACGTATCAAAATGCGTCAACTTCCCCGCATCCCCTTCGAGATGCGCATGGTTGATTCGCACCCGCACCCCAGACGGCAAATCCACCCACCCCGCCCCAATAATCGGATGATAAAACTGCGTAATCTGGTATCCCTTCGGCGAATCCGGGTAGAAATAATGTTTCCGGTCAAACCGCGACTCGGCATTGATCTCGCAATTCATCGCCCGCCCAGCCAAGATACACAACCTCACCGCCTCGCCATTTAGCCTCGGCAACATCCCCGGCAGCGCATAATCTACCGGCGACACACACGAGTTCGGCTCCTTCCCCCGTGCGTCATTATCCACCTCCGAAAACAGCTTCGTCTTCGTGCATAGCTGTACGTGGCACTCAATCCCAATTGTCGGTACATATTTCGCCATTACATCGCTCCTCCCGTTTTCTTAAATCCTAGTTTTTTCAAAACTTCGCTAGACCACAATTTCCGCATATTATATCGCTCCTAAATCCCTTAATGCTTGTTTATAAATCGCCACCGCCCCCGCCGCCTGCTTGTACGAAATCTCGAGATCCTCGTGCGCCAGCGCATTCCGCAGCTTATGTGCCCGCCACACCGCATTTACATCCGAAAACCGACCTCCCGCTCGCTTCAACCGGTCCCCCATCGTCTTGCCCGGCACCCCCATCTCTACCATCGCCTTGTCCAGTAGCTTATCCCCGTCAATCACCGCCACCACAAACGTCGCCGGGCTATCTTTATTCAGCTTGTTTTCAATTGCGAGAAACCGCGTCTGGTACGCCTCTACGTTAAAGTGGTACTGACGCTTCCCTGTCAGTATAATCGCCACAAAAATCATCACCGCCACAATCAAAACCGCAATCACAAACGGCACTACACCACCTTCCATCACCAGCCTCCCTCAGAGTAAAACTTGACAAAACAAGCATTTCGTGCTATAATAGAGATATTACTCATTTTCTTTTAACTCCTTCGCAAATTCCAGCAACATCCTGTCGCTTCGCCTCGGCCCCACTAGCTGTAGCCCTATTGGCAACCCACCATCTGTTCGCCCCGCCGGCACCGCCAGCCCCGGCACTCCAGCTAGATTGAGCGACACGCTCATCAAATCCTCGAGATACATCGCCACCGGGTCGTCCACTTTCTCTCCAAGCCGAAAAGCCGGATTCGGCGACACCGGCGTCAAAAGCATGTCGCACTCAGAAAACGCCCGCGCATATTCCTCGCAAATCAACGTTCGCGCCTTCGCCGCCTTGAGAAAATACGCATCATAAAACCCGCTTGACAGCACAAAGTTCCCAATCATAATCCGCCGCTTGTTCTCCGGCATAAACCCCTCGTCGCGCGTATTAGCATATAGTTCCGTCAGCCCCGCCGACTTCTCCGACCGAAACCCATACCGCACCCCATCATACCGCGACAAATTGCTCGCCACCTCCGCCGGCACAATAATATAATACGCCGCCAAAGCATACTTGAGCGCCGGCATCGACACTTCCACTATCTCATGCCCCCGCGACTTCAAAAGCTCACACTTATGTGCTAGCGCTTTCCGAATCTCCGCATCCACCGAATCATTGTTGAACTCCCTGACGACGCCGATTCTGAGTTTAGGGCTTTCGAGACCGTCCGCGACGACGGGCGCGAGTCGAGAAAGCCCTAACTCAGAATCGGCATTGCCGTAGTAATCCGGCAACGTCGTCATATCTTTCGGGTCTTGCCCAGCACAAACTTGCATCAAAAGATCTAAATCATCCGTATCGTTAGCAAAAAACCCAATACAATCCGTCGACGACGCCATCGCCACTACCCCATACCGCGAAATCGCCCCATAGGTCGGCTTCAGCCCATACACGCCATTAAACGACGCCGGCTGCCGAATCGACCCGCCCGTATCTGTCCCCGTCGCAAACTCCACAATCCCGAGCGCCACCGCCACCGCCGACCCCCCCGACGACCCCCCGGCCACCCGCTCGCGGTCCGCGGCATTCAAAGTCGGCCCAAAATACGAATTCTCCGTCGACGACCCATGTGCAAATGCATCCAAATTCGTCCGCCCAATCATAATCGCCCCCTCCGCCTCGAGCCGTTCTACCGCCGTCGCTGTCACCGGCGACACAAATCCCTGCAAAATATGCGCCGACGCTGTCGTCTCGCCCCGTGGCGACAAGAAATTATCTTTCAACGCATACGGCACCCCCGCCAGTCGCCCCACCTCCTCGCCGGCGGCAATCCGCTTATCAATCTCCGCCGCCCGTGCGAGCGCTCCCTCTTCGTCAATAAACGTAAATATATTATAGTCAGCAAACTCTTTCGCCTTCGCCAGCGCATCTTTTACTAGTCTCGTTGCAGTTATTTTTTTATTCGCAGTTTTCATAAATTACCTCTGTTATAGCGCCATCCTAGCGCGGTTAATTATTCCGGTCAAATTCATAATACTTTCGGCACCTTTATCTGATTGTCTTTCTCCTCGCGCGTCAGCGCCAATAGCTCCTCCCTCGTTGCATCCTGCGTCAAAACCTCATCCTCCCGCCACACATTTTCCATTTCAAACACCTGATACGTCGGTTCCACCCCCTCCGTGTCTAATTCGTCCAACTGCGAAATATATTTCACAATCCCATTCAAATCGCGTTGCAAACTCTCCGCTTCTTTGTCGGAAACTGAAAAATTAGACAGCTCGGCCAGATGCTCTACGTCTTTGCGCTCTACTAACATGATACCATTATATCATATCGCCCATCATAATCCAAAAATTTTCGGGAATTCACTCCTCGAAAATTTTTCATTATTTTTTTACTGAACTTGTCTTTAGAAAGAAATTTCACCGGACATTCCTGAACAAAATTTGCTTCAGTCGCCGGATGATCGGCTTCACTTCCTCGAGATTCAGGAAATAACTCGCCACAATATACGTCACTAGCGACACTCCGATAATCAGCAAAAACTTCGGAATCGTAATCACAAGCGACGTATCCTCAATCGTTAGCGGCACAAACTTCGCCATCGAAAAAGTTACGCATCCCGTCACAAGAGTCGCAACCAACATCCGCAAAAACGCCTTAAAGAATCCTCGGTCCAAAATCGATCCATGCGACCGCCGCTGCAGAATAAACAGCAAAATCACAATCTCTACCAGCGCCCCCGCCGACTGAGCAATACCCAGCCCGTCCACTCCCCACCCCAAGAAATATGCCATCGCAGATAAGACTATCGTTAGCCCCACTGCCACGATCGACACGACAAACGGCGTCCGCGTATCTTGATAGGCATAAAACCCCCGCGACGCAATATGAAACACACTCCGTGCAAAAATCGCCACGCACAGCGTCCCCAAAATCGATGCCATCATCATATTACTGTCGTTATTGCCGATGTTCGAAACAAACGATACTACATATCCCCGTGCGAAGAATGCTATCACCGCCACCGGCAGCGAGATCCAGATAATCATCCGAAGCGCCCGCCGAAAGGTGTTATAGAAGTCCCGTTTATTCCCCGTCCCAATCTCCTCCGTCAACTTCGGGAAAAACGCCGTCGAAATCGCCACCCCAATCAGGTTTATCGGCATAGTGTGGAGCGACGTCGCCTGATCAAACGACCGCACTGCCCCCACTCCCATCCGCGACGACAGGTTGGTCGATACAATCGAGTTGACATAGTCCATCCCCTGATCCAGTGACCGTGGCGGCAAAAGCTTCAAAATCGTTCGAAACCCCTGATTCTTCCAGTTAATCTTAAACTCATAGTCAAACCCTAGCCCAAACAACCCAAATAGCGCCACAATCAGCTGCAATATCGCCCCTAGCGCCACCCCTAGCGCCACCCCCATAATCCCCCCTTCAAACACCTGTACCCCAAACAGGTTAATCCCCCCCGTAAAGCACGTAATCCCGATGATAATCCCTATATTATATATGGTCGGCGCAATCGCATAAAACACAAACCGCCCCACCGCCTGTTGCATCGACATCAGCACCGTCGCAATCGAGAACAGAAACGGGTTAATCGCAATCACTCGTGTCATGTTAATCGCCAGAATCATCCCACTCTCGTCCAGCCCCGGCGACACCACATACCGAATCAGCGGGTCCGCAAACACCATAATCAAAATCGACGTAATCAAAGTCAAAATCGCCAGCAAATTCAGCAGCGACGATGACAGCTCCCACGCCGACTTTTTGTTCCCGGTCATTAGCCGCTGATTAAACACTGGGATAAATGACACCGCCAGCGCCCCGCTCGTCAGGACGAAAAACATAAAATCCGGAATTGTAAACGCCGCCGTATAAGCGTCAATCCCCGTCGGATATGTTCCAAGGTAATACGAATTCAAAAGCCGGTCCCGAAAAAGCCCCAAAAGTGCCGAAACCAACGTCGAAGAGGCTAGCACCACTGCCGCCGATTTTACAGATAACTTCATATTGGCGAGTTGCACTACCGACTTGAATTTAAACTTTTTCATATATATTTATTATAGCACGTGTTATAATATATGTATGGTGGAAAAAACTGCGAAAAAGGATCGCCCCAAGCAAAAAGGGCGTGCCAAGAAAAAGAACATCAAGCTTTACGCAAACTACGCTGAGCGACACAAAGCCAAAAAGGATGCCGCCGCACGTCGTCGGGCCGAAGATTTAGCGACTCTCCCCAAGGAGCCAGTTAAGCGGTTTTTTGCTCGCCTGCATCCCAAGCGCGTATTCAAATGGTGGTTCTCTTGGCGTGGTCAGAAAACCATCCTCAAAGTCATCGCAGTGATTATTTTACTGACAGTTATTGGTATCGGCGGCCTCTTCCTCTACTACAAGAAGGATCTCGACGAAATCCGCCTAGACGAAATGACCATCTCCGAGACCGTCAATACTTATCTCGACCGCAACGGCGTCGTCCTCTGGAAAGACACTGGCAGCGAGAATTATCGCCTCGTGGTTGACGGCAGCGATATCTCGCCATACATGTACCAGGCCACCGTTGCCATCGAAGATCGTAATTTCTACAGCCACATTGGCGTTGATTTCGGTGCTCTTATCCGCGCCGTCTTTTCGACCGTCGGTGGTCATGGTGTCCAAGGTGGCTCTACCCTCACCCAGCAGTTAATCAAACAGGTATACTTCGCCGACGAAGCCGCCAGTGCTAACCGCGGCGGTCTCACCCGCAAGATTAAGGAGCTTATCCTCGCCATCGAGCTCGAGCGGATGTATAACAAAGACCAGATCATCACTATGTACCTCAACCAGTCGCCTTACGGCGGCCGTCGCAACGGTGTTGAGTCGGCGGCTCGCACTTACTTTGGCAAGTCCGCCAAGGATCTCGACCTCGCCGAGTCCGCTCTCCTTGCTTCTATCCCCAACAACCCGGGCGTGTTCAACCCCTACAACGAATACGGCCACGAGCAGCTCCTCTGGCGCCAGCACTATACTCTTGACGTGATGGCCGAAATGGGCTACATCACCCAGGACGAAGCCAACGCCGCCAAGGAAGTCGCGATTTTAGACCGCATCCAGCCGGAGTCCAGCCAATATTCCGATATGTTGGCGCCTCACTTCGTACTCGAAGTTCGCAAACAACTCGAGGATAAATACGGCATCTCCACTATGCGTGCCGGTGGTTGGACCATCACCACCACCCTCGACTATCGCGCCCAGCAAATCGCCGAAGACGCCGTCGCTGCTGGCGTCGAAAAAATGTACGTCAACGACAGTGATAATATCGCTCTAGTCTCAATCGACGTCGAGACCTCTCAAGTTGTCGCCATGGTAGGGTCCGTCGATTTCTTCAAAGCCGGCTATGGCGAACTCAACGTCACCACCGATTCTCTCATCGAACCGGGCTCGTCAATCAAGCCGATTCTCGATTATGCGCCACTTTTCATGCAACGTCAAGGTGTTAACTACGGCCCGGGCTCCATCTTGCGTGACGAAAACATCAACAAGCTCTACTGCGCCGGCTACTCTGGTAAATGTTCTCTGTCCAACGCCGACGGGCATTTCTATGGCAACGTCACCATTCGTTTCTCACTCGGTCACTCGCTCAACATTGCTGCGGTCAAGGCTCTCTATATTAACGGCATCGACAACTCTCTCGAGATCGCTCACGCTCTCGGCGATGCCAGTTATTGCAAGGATCGCGAGGGCTACGGACTTTCCATTGCCATCGGCTCTGGTTGCGGCGTTCGCATGGTCGAACACGCCAACGCCTACGCCTCCCTTGCCCGGGGCGGTTCCTATAAAGACATCTCCTACGTCCTCGAAGTCAAAAATTCCGCCGGCGACGTCATCGAATCATGGACCGATTCCCCCGCCACCCGCGTAGTAGACGAGCAGATTGCCTATATGCTATCCGACGTTCTTAGCGATGGTAGCGCCCGTTTCAATATCTATGCGCCAGGCGGCTCCCAGAGCTATGGCTACGTGATTCCAGGCGTTTGGACTGCCGCCAAGACCGGTACTACTACCACTACTAACTCTGCCGTTACTAAGGATACTCTCATCGAGAGCTATTCCACTGCCCTCTCTACCTTCGTCTGGAACGGCAAGCACGACGGCGCCGGTTTGTCTAGCAACTCCAACCTTGTCCCCCGTACCGTCGTCGGCACCTACATGGAGCGCGTCCACAAAGAAGTTTACGAGCCGGACGGCAAATGGCACTCTGGCGATCAGCCCGCCCGCCCATCTGGCATCCAGACTCTCACTGTCAACGGCAAAAATGACATCTGGCCCAGCTGGTTCAATGCCAACAAAAACTCCGGCGTCACCAAAGAAACCCTCACCTTTAATAAATATAATGGCCTCCTCGCCACCGACTGCACTCCCGAGGCCTTCAAGGTCCAAGTCGAAGTCACCAAAGTCACCGATCCAATGACCGGCGAGGACACCTATAGTGTACCCGAGGGTTATAATCGCGATGAGACGGATACCTGTAGTTACACCCCACCCACCGTCTCCCTATCTACCAGTGGCGGCGCAAACGGTGTCGGCGCCAAGATTATCGCCACCATCAAAAAAGGTACCAACGACATCTCGGGCTACACCCTCTACGTTGATGGCGTCGAGAAATCTGGCATCAGCCTAGCCGCCAACGGCCTCATCTCCGGCTATACTACTACCGGCACCGAGAGCAACATCAAGCTCACCATCACCGACTCCGCCGGCTACAGCACTTCTGCCGAGCTCAACCTCACCCCCACCAAGAAAAAGTCCTCCACCGACGATTCCTCTGCTACTACCCACTAGCTCCGCGTTTGGCGACTCCTCGCGTGTAGTCGCCAAGCCTTACTCGTCCAGGACCACCGACTAGTTATTTCCCCGGCGTCGTCCCCTATCAGTCAATCGTGCAAAAATCATTCTCCCTGCCGCTGTCTCAAAAAACTTAATAAACTCTACTTCCACTTCCCGCCCCACCAACTTCGCCGCGTTATCTACCACCACCATTGTTCCATCACCCAGATGCCCCACGCCCTGCCCTCGGTTCGACCCCTTCTCCAAAATCTTTAGCTTCATCTTCTCTCCCGGCAAAAACTCATTTCTTACCGCCAGTGCCAAATCATTGATATTGAGCGTCGGGATGTTTTCTGCCTCCGCCACCTTTATCAAGTTATAATCAATCGTCAAAATCTCCCCGCGGTTCTCTCGCGCATATTTGAGCAGCTCCTCATCCACTTTCTTCAGTCCCCCAGTATCGTCCACTACCTCCACATTAATCTGCTCAATCCGCTCTATCTCCGCCGCCGCCTCCAGCCCCGCCCGCGCTCGATTTCGCTTCTCCGAATCTTTGCTATCTGCAATTAGCTGTAACTCCAAAAGCACACTCTTAAGAATAATCAAATCCCCATCAACAAACCCCGTCCTTGCCACATTCAGTATTCTTCCGTCAATCAGCACCGACGTATCCACATAAATCTTCCTCTTTCCACTCCTCCCCGGCTTTACTTTTCGAAACACCAAAACACTCGTCTCTATTAAAATCATCAATACTATAATTAATATAACCGCTTCCATAATACTATATATAATACCATATATTCCTATAATAATCAAAATCAAAGTCAGGACATGTGCCTGACTTTGATTTCATACTAAGTTCTTTTGTTGGACTTTTCTCATATAATAAATGACATAGCACCTACGGCTTTATCCCAAGCGCT